>NZ_WJEB01000010.1:0-91522 GCF_010994085.1 Gracilibacillus saliphilus
TAGGATTGAACAGGATGCTTTTTGGACTTGAATCGCGGGGCTTTGTTCTGCTTTTTAAAGAATCTGGAGAAGGCATCGGAGAGGTTTTTTAGGGAGGATTGGATCGCAATGCTGTCCACTTCTTTTAACCAGCTCCATTCTTCTTTTAAATGAGGTAGTTGAGCAGAACAAGCGTTATACGTCAGTCCTTTCCCTGTTTCTTGGTATGTATCGTTCCATTTTGCTAGAAAATGATTGAAGACAAAACGAGAACAGCCAATGGTTTTCGCAATTTGTCTTTCCTGTTCTTTCATTGGGTAGATGCGGAATTTGTAGGCTTTGTTAACAAGCAATGCTTTCACCTCTCTCTGTATCACGATACATCTATTATACCATATTTTGCATGGTGGATCGGTCATTTCAGGAAAAAAGAAAGCATGCAAGCACTTGAATAGTTGAACAATCGAGATGGCAAGTGAGCCATCTCTTGTCCAAAGGCAATTCATCTCCCACCTACTCATTTTCATTCCTTGAGGTGGGAGTCTTCTCGCCTATTGCTAATAAAGTTGTTGCTTATATCACAGGAAACCTCCTAGAAAGTTGACTTCTTAGGCGGTTTCTGTATATATATTTAGCTTTTTAATACTTTTTCACAACAAAAAAACAGACCCTTTGAGGATCTGCTAAGAATATGTCGCCAATAGACATTTATAAATTCAAAAAATAAGAAATGTTAACTCCCTTTCCATTTAGTATTTACGATTTGATATCCCTTCGAAAGCCTATTCATGTTCTAGATTAACTTCCAATTGTATAATGGGACTGAGACTAATAATGAGTTTATCCATAATTTGATTTCTTATCGAAAAAATGGCTTTGCCACTATAACCTAAATTTAGTGCGCTTTTTTCAATGGACCATTTATTAAAATAACGATATTGTATAAATTCTACTTCCAAGTCTGATAAATCCTCTAATGATCTATCAATAGACTCTACTAATAATTCTAATTCTTCCAAGTAACTCTCTAATCTCTCTTGCTCTTCTATCTTTTCAGATAGCGTTAGAGTATTTGTTTTTGTTGCATTACGGGATTGAATACGATCTAGCTGCTCTTTCATATTTATAATGGCTATTTTATAACTATTATACTTTTTAAGGTGTTTCTCAATAACTTTAATAGCTTTTTTACGTTCTGTTTTACTAAGTTCTGTATACATAAAATTCCTCCTTATATAAGGGAACGTTTGTTCTGTTATGTATATAATATATTATTTGTCCAACTATTTCAACATGTTAATGACAAAAATTAGTGTATAGGGGGAGGAAGGTCACTTAGGCAAATTCTCTTAATTCAGCTATTTAATACATACTTATCGGCTAAAAAAGACGCTGAGTAAATACCCAACGTCTCTTCGCATTCTTATTCAACAAAACTCTCCAACGCATCATCAATCATTTGACTGTTCGCAATCGGACCTGTGTACAACCAGCTGGAATCCTGACCGAATTCATAAATATTATCATTTTGGACAGCCGGAATGTTCTGCCAGATCGAATCTTCTAATGCACTTGATTCACCATCACTATTGACTAAGATGATATGATCCGCCTCTAACTCGGCTAGTTTCTCCATGGAGATTTCTGTCCAGTTTTGTGCTGATGTTTCTGAAATTTCCGATACAACACTTGGTGCTGTTAATCCTAACTCATTATATAATAAATCGCCACTGGACAAATTTTCACTTACAATATAAAAAGTATCGGCAAATAGCCATAAAGCAGCAACCGATTCATCACCAATAGCTTCTTGAATTTGCTCTTTGGCATCCTCTGCTTTTGCATCATATTGTGCTAATACTTCATCTGCTTTCTCTTCCATGCCAAAAACTTCAGCTATAATTTGAAATTTTTCTCGCCAGTCGTTGATTTCTTCTGTTCCAACAACAAAAGTTGGCGCTATTTTATTATATTGATCATATTTATTATCTTCCACCATGCCGGCAGAATCCATTAATAACAAGTCTGGTTCAAATGAAGTAACTGCTTCATATGGTAACTCACTTGGAATGGTAGGGATGCCCTCTAAATCATCCTGCAAATAGTCTTGAATATCCTCACCATCGCGAACAGACCACTGTGCAACTGGCTCTACACCTAAAGCGACTAAATAATCTTCTAAATAAGATCCGATCACTCGTTCAGGATTTGCTGGAACCTCTACTTCATGCCCCATTGCATCTGTTACAGTTCTTGTATCTTCCTCAGCTGATTGCGTATCATCAGTAATTTTATTTTCTGTTGCTTCCCCTTCTTCAGAAGAAGATTCTGTATCTTCACTATTACCACAAGCCGCTAACAAAAACAAAAATGCAGCAGCTAAACATATTAACCAACTTTTTCTATATGCTTTCACAAACCATTTCCTCCTTATGCTATGAAACACGATTTATTCTTTTAAATGATAACAATTTTCATTTTCACTTACAAGAATTATTTGTTGGCAAATACAAATAACGATACTACCAATCTCTTGTTTTTTCCCTTATACTAGAATGATAATAGTTCTCATTTTTAAGGAGTATCTCAAGCATGTCTTTTTCAGGAAAAAACAAACAAACTTCCCGACCACTGGTGGCATCATTCGTCATAATCGGTGGTTTCATTATACTACTACTCTCATTAGTGCTTTCCATTATATATGGTGCGGCAGAAGTCGATCTACCAACAACTTGGGAAGCATTAACACAATTTGATCCAAATGAAACGGCACATCAAATTATTCGTAATTTACGTCTCCCACGCGGATTAGCTGCTGCCCTAATTGGTGCAGCACTTGCAGTTTCAGGTGCGATTATGCAAGGAATGACTAGGAATGCCTTAGCATCCCCATCTATTATGGGAGTTACCGCTGGTGCTAGTTTTATGATCGCTGTAGCCATGGCAATCACACCACAAGTTACCTCTTTAGCTATGATGATCTGGGCATTCGCCGGTGCTGGATTAGGTGCTGGTATTGTCTTTGGTGTAGGTTCTATTTCGAAAAGTGGGCTTACCCCTGTAAAATTAGCATTGGCTGGGACTGCTGTGACATCGATGTTAAGTGCACTTTCTTCAGGAATTGCGATTCATTTTAATATTGCGAAAGATATGAGCTTCTGGTATGCAGGAGGCGTGGCTAGCGTTCAATGGATTCATGTTAAATTACTGGCACCAATTGTTATGATCGGATTGATTATCGCTCTTTTACTAGCCAAATCGATTACTGTACTAAATTTAGGGGAAGATGTTGCAAAAGGGCTTGGACAACGAACGGCTATTTTAAAAATCACAGCAATGATAGTTGTGCTGTTATTAACAGGAGCCGCTGTCGCTGTCGCAGGAACGATTGGATTTATCGGTCTTGTCATTCCACACATTACCCGTTTTCTTGTCGGAGTGAATTATCGCTGGATTATTCCGGCAGCAGCTGTCTTAGGAGCTCTATTACTTGTCCTTGCTGACACTGCTTCACGTATGGTCAATCCTCCGTTCGAAACACCAGTAGGAACAATGACTGCATTAGTAGGGGTTCCCTTCTTCCTCTATCTTGCTAGACGTGAAGGGAGAGGATTGTAATGGTATCACCAAAAAGAAAAACAGCATTATTAGTGACCGGACTTCTTCTTGCGATTATGGTAACCCTGTTAATTTCACTTAAAACCGGAACCATGACAATCGGTCCTTTAGATGTATGGAAAACATTAATAGGACAAGGTAGTGACCAGAATGAGCTTGTCTTATTTGATTTTCGTTTGCCACGAATGGTGATAGCCCTTCTAATTGGGGCTGGCATGGCAATATCCGGGGCGATTTTACAAGGAGTAACCCATAATGAATTAGCCGATCCAGGTATCTTAGGCATTAATAGCGGGGCAGGTTTTGCTGTTGTATTATTTATCTATTTATCACAAGGAAGTACAACCTCCCAAGTATTTATACTTCCATTAGCTGCACTTGCAGGGGCGGTACTAGCTGCGATATTAATTTATTTGATTTCCTGGAAAAATGGTGTCTCTCCGATTCGATTGATATTAGTTGGTATTGGTATTAATGCTGCTTTTTCGGCTTTAATTATTGTCTTTCAATTGAAAATGGACCCGAATAATTTTACGCAGGCACAGATTTGGCTATCGGGTAATATCGCAGGAACGGATTGGACGTATACCCTCGCTCTATTACCATGGATTCTAATTCTTCTGCCTGTTACCTTTTACAAGGCAGGAACATTAGATACGTTACACCTTGGTGATGAAACCGCACAAGGCCTTGGAACACATGTGGAGAGAGAAAGGTTACTGTTACTTTTTATTGCCGTAGCGCTTGCCGGTGCAAGTGTTGCTGTAGGAGGAGCAATCGCATTTCTCGGTTTAGTTATTCCACATCTGGCACGAAAATTAGTCGGAGCACGACATAAACATATGCTGATTACTTCTGCATTATTAGGGGCACTGTTATTACTCGTAGCGGATACATTAGGTCGAAATATCCTTGCACCTTCTGAAATACCTGTAGGGTTAATCGTTTCCCTTATAGGTGGCAGTTATTTCGTCTATCTTTTAATGAAATCTTAATCGTTATTAAATGAAAAATGAGAGATAATTTGTTATTTTTAATGTAGTACGTACTATTAAATAGGAGTTGATGAACGGTGTATCGTAAAGTAGATGATTTTATTACCGATTGGAATAACGGGGCACAGGGTACTATCCTAGTACTTGAATCATTAACAGATGAGAAACTGGATCAAGCCATTGTAGAGGGCCACAGTACACTTGGTTGGATCGGTTGGCATTTAGCAACAGCACCTGCCTTTTTCGCGGGAATTGTCGGTTTAAACGTGAAAGCTTCCGGGAACCCGAGTGAAGTTCCAACAAAAGCTGAAACGATTGTCCAAGCGTATAAAACAATTGTAGACGATATACAAAAAGAAGCTGAACTTTTAACAGATGAGCAATTAGCCGAAGAAATCGAAAGCTTCGGCAATAAAACGACTCGTGGCGCTATGCTGCGTACGTTAATTGATCATCAAACACACCATCGCGGGCAAATGACGGTACTGCTTCGTCAAGCAGGATTAAAGGTGCCAGGTGTAATGGGGCCTACCAAAGAAGAAAGTAACTAGTAAAACAAGCACTTAAGACCTATCTTAAGTGCCTGTTTTATATTTATTCTGTATATTCTCTATGTGCTTCTGTTGTTAACTCAATTCCACCGCGCGCTGTCTGATAAACGGTAACTTTTACTGAGGCAGGTTCGATCGCCCACACTATATCATCCGCTATTTGAGCTGCTAATGATTCACAAAAAGCACCGTGATCACGGAAAGACCACAAATAAAATTTCATCGATTTTGACTCTATACACTTGTGACGTGGTGTATAGGAAATTTCTACTTTTCCGAAATCTGGCTGACCTGTCTTCGGACAAACGGCAGTAAACTCTAGGGCGCGAAACGTTATATTTTGAACATTTGGTGCATCAAATGCTTCTTGTTTTAAAACTTCTTTTCCTTCTTCGACGCTACTTGGTCTAGGCATTGGACCTGACCTTGGTAAGTAATAATTCTCTGACATTTAGATTCCTCCTAGTTTTGTTAAAGCAGGATGGTTGCGAACTGCTTAAATTAGTCTAAAGAAGCATTATAGCAGAACTTATGGCAATTGCCAATCTGACCATTCCCATCTAATTCTTGGAGGAAGCTCTACTACGCTATAGCGATTTACTCTTACTGATGTTCTTTTTCAAATTTTTGCATAAAAGTAATCAAATCTTCTACCCCTTGTACAGGCATCGCATTGTAAATACTAGCACGCATTCCACCTACGGAACGGTGGCCTTTCAACGTTTCTAGTCCCTCAGCTTGTGCTGCTTTAATAAATGCAGCATCTAAGTCATGATCCGGAATAACAAAAGGAATGTTCATAAGTGAACGACTATCTTCTTTTACTGGTGAACGGTAAAAATCAGATTGGGCAATATAATCATAAAGTAATCCCGCTTTTTTTTCATTACGAGTTTGCATTTCTTTTAACCCACCTAGTTCTTTCAACCATTCGAAAACAAGCTTTGCTATATAAACGCCAAATGTAGGTGGTGTATTATAAAGTGAGCCACTTTCACTATGCGTCTGATAATCCAGCATGGTTGGACACTGTTCAGAAGCGTTGCCAATTAAATCATCACGAATGATCACGACAGTCAAACCAGCAGGACCGATATTTTTTTGTGCACCAGCATAGATTACGCCAAATTTAGAAACATCGATCTCTTCAGATAAAATATTAGAAGACATATCCGCAACTAATGGCACATTACCAGTGTCAGGAATCTCGCGGTATGCTGTACCTTCAATCGTGTTATTGGTTGTAATATGCACATAATCCGCTTCTGGATCTATGGTACTTGTACTAACTTCAGGAATATAAGTGAAGTTCTCGTCTTCAGAAGAGGCAATCTCGTTTACTTCAATAAATTTCTTCGCTTCTTTCATTGCTTTTTTAGACCAAGAACCAGTATTCACATAATCTGCCTTACCATTTTTCTTTAAATTCAATGGAATCGTAGCAAATTGCTGAGAAGCACCACCTTGAACAAACAGTACTTTGTAATTGTCAGGGATATTCATTAATTCACGCAAAAGCTTCTCTGCTTCGGTAATAATATCGGTAAAAAGACCTGATCGGTGACTTAATTCCATCACAGACATGCCAGAGTCTTTGTAATTTGGTAATTCTGCTTGTGCTTTTTCTAAAACTTCTAATGGTAACATGGAAGGCCCTGCTGAGAAATTGTGTACTCGTTTCATCTTTAACCACACTCCTAATTTAAATTAAATAGAAAGAGGTAAGGAATAATTCCTTACCTTTGCCCAGGCGAGCGGCTATCGATACTACGTGCTCCCTTGCGGTTGATCCGCACCCTCGCCAGTTACACGCAGCCTTTAACTTTGTGAAAATTATAACAATATTCACACATTTTTTCAATTAAATTTTTCGTAAATTTTCAAAATAATACTGATCTTGATTCTCTTAACAAAAAATAAGTAAGAAAATCGTAACAGTTTCCATTTAAAAAGTGTGATAAAATGGCTAAAGGAGAAAAAACGCTAGGAATGATAACATGCAGACAATTATCTTTGATGTTGATGACACACTATACGACCAGTTACAGTCTTTTCGTAATGCTGTTTATCAACAATTAAGCACATCTTTCACAGAGTCCGAAATCGGACCTTTATATAAAGCCAGTAGAAAGTATAGTGATGAGGTCTTTGAACCATATATGAACGGTGAAATCACTGTACTTGAATTACAAACCTACCGCATTACGAAAGCATGTGAAGATTTTGGAATAAAGCTTAGTTATGAGCAAGCGGTTAAGTTTCAAGAAGTTTATTTAGCGGAACAGAGAAACATACAATTATTGAAGCCCATGAGACAACTGTTGGACCAATTGTGCGAGCAAGATAAACAGTTAGCAGTTTTAACCAATGGTGAGCTAAATCACCAGATGATGAAAGTCAGGCAACTGCAACTCACCAACTGGATTCCTGCTGAACATATTTTTGTCTCAGGAGATATTGGGCACTCGAAACCGAGTATTGAAGTCTTTGAACATATTGAAAGAAAACTACATTTAAATAAACAAAAAACACTGTATATTGGCGATTCATTTGAAAATGACATCTATGGCGCAAAACGAGCAGGGTGGAAAACCGTTTGGATGAACCATCGAAAACGAAAAATACTACAACAAGATATAGAGCCTGATTATATCGTGGAACGGCCAGATGACATTTTAGCAATTGCCAGTGAGTGGCAAGATTAAAAGCAGGTAAAGTGAGACTATGATCAGGTTGTTAGCGTCTGTTACTCCAAAACTTTTCCTTGTGTTACTTGCAGTAGGAATATTACAGACGTTTAGCACCGTGATAAAATATCGTGAAACATCATGATTGGTGGCTTTCATTTTTGGAGTGAGATTGTTGAATTCAAAAAAAGTATTAGGTATATTATTTGCCGTCATGTTTTTTGTGATGGTTGGATTTGGAATTATTATTCCTGTCTTGCCTTTCTATGCAGAGGAACTTGGCGCATCACCATTTGAGTTAGGTTTATTAATGGCAACTTATTCTGTCATGCAATTTTTGTTTGCCCCGATGTGGGGGAGAATTTCTGATAGAATTGGGCGCAAGCCGGTATTAATGATTGGAATCGCCGGTTTAGCCTTATCCTTTTTCTTACTTGCTTTAGCAACTCAATTATGGATGTTATTTGCTGCCCGTATTATTGGTGGCTTATTATCCGCTGCCAACATGCCGACTGTAACAGCATATGTGGCAGATATAACGAGTGAAGAAGATCGTGGAAAAGGAATGGGAATTATCGGTGCAGCTGTAGGGCTTGGTTTCATCTTCGGACCTGCAATCGGAGGAGTCTTTTCATCTGGTAACTTAGCTATTCCGTTTTATTTATCAGGGATATCTTCCTTAATTACCTTTTTACTAGTTGCAGTTGTGTTAAAAGAGTCGTTAACGGAAAAAGGCGCTTCTCAGGAGAAAAAGCGTCCATCCTTACTGGCAGCATTTAAATCACCAAATGCGAATCTTTTTATTTTGCAGTGGTTTGTATCCGTATCGCTAGCAGGGCTTGAAGCGACATTTGCCTACTTCGCATATGACCGCGCCGGTCTTGGCACTGTGGAACTTGGCTATATCTTTATGATTATGGGTTTGGCAGGCGCAATTGTTCAGGGCGGTTTAGTTGGTCAAATGACGAAAAGGTTCGGCGAAGGAAAGGTTATTCAAATCGGTATCATAGGTTCTGCTGTCGGTTTCACCCTTATTCTATTTGTACAGGATTTCCTTACCGCAGCAATATTCCTAACAGTTTTCGGTTTAGGAAATGGATTGATTCGCCCAAGTGTATCTTCCTTATTAACAAAAAAAGCAACATCTGGCTATGGACAAGTTACTGGTCTATTATCTTCCTTCGATTCTCTAGGTCGAATTGTTGGACCACCACTAGGCGGAATGTTGTACGGCATTGCAATTTTTATGCCATACGTATCTGGAATCATTTTATCCGTTCTTGCTTTAGGCATTTATTATCTTTATACACATCGTACAAATGCTCTAGAAGGACACGCATAATGCGGAAAGCATGTTATCTGAAAGGATTGCATGCTTTTTGTGTATTCAATTCAAACCCGATTAAATGTATAATAAGAGTTATCGTAAGGAGGGATTCAAATGTCTATCCCAAAACCACTTGTCCAAATGAATCAAACATTTATACTGATCACTGTTTTGTTAGGATTGTTCGTTCACCCAGTCATTCTCATACTGCCCTTTATCACCGGTTTCCTTACATTAATAACGAAAAACAATCCAGTAATACGAATAGGAAAAAACTTTTTAAAGAAGCCAGCCAGTTCTTATCCACCTGAAGATAAAGCACAACAAATTTTCAATCAGTGGATCGCTACAGTTTGTATTGGCTTGTCGCTATTATTCTTCATCTTGCAGATCAACTGGCTAGCTTACACCTTCAGCATAATGGTTGCTATAGCATCTGGGCTTGCCCTTGCCGGATACTGCATTGGGTGTACGATCCGTTACCGCTACATGATGTGGAAACATAAAAACAGATCAGAGAGACAAGGTTAACTGTCTGTTTTGTCATCCAAGCATGCTTGAGATATAAGATGGCATGCTTTTTTTCATTACCTGTTATACAAAGATATTTCTTCTACCTGAAGCAACGAAGAGAATATCCGCATAAAGACTTCATAACGATCTTCTTCATCATAGAGTTGTTCCTGGTAATGTCTCAAATGTCGAGCAACATCTTCTCTAGCACTCATATCGAATTGATAAAACAATCCATCGGGAAATATAAAGAATCACAAAAGGGTAGTAACGTACTAACAGCGATAGAACCTGGCTTTGGAGTTGGAAATGTGGGTAGAGGAAGGAAAATTTCTAATGTTTTCTCTGTCTCAATATCGACGGCAACAAAGGCATTTGCACCAAATTGATTACCGATAAAGTAATATTTTGGCATCACCGTTCGCCATTCCTGAAACCATGACTTTAAAATGGGCCATTTTTGAAAGTATCGCTTATTTTCATTGACAAAGTCTTGGAAACAATTAAAGGAAGGATTTAACTTTACTTCATAGGCGAGGCGCCACCATAATAAATTTTCTACAATAGGATCTTGCTTATGGAAGGGGACTTGATAATCATTAGCAAATTCTTCGAAAGCTGGGATAAGGTCTGGCAAATATTTTTCATACGCGTATTTCACAAACTTCAGATAAACATTAGTTAGTAATTCTCCCCGAAGTTCCTCGGACATTCCTTTGTTATGCCGAAACTTAACAGTCCTCGCTCGTGATTGTGAAAACCGGATGCCATCTTTTTCATTTTTATCAGGCATTTCATCAATCCTCTCTTTTAAGATTTTTTTATGCACACATATATTATTCGAGGTAATGTTGCAAATTCCTGCAAAAATATAAAGCAAATGTCGAAAAGAATATAGTTAGAGAGTTTTGTGTGCATATGGTTCCTTTGGAAAATACTAAAAGCAGGAATCACAAGGTAACTCCTGCTTTTAATTACTCTTTATCGTAATCCTTTGATCTTAGCACTTCTTTCGGAATATTGAATCCCCGCGAACCCCTTAGATCGATTTCTTTTTCTTCAGTTGGATAATAAATGATAAAATTATCTGGAACAATTTCCGCCAGGTATTTTGGCACTTTTTCCAGTTCAGGATGCCAACCAATGGTGCCTTTTCTAGCACTTAGTAGAACAACTAAATCATCTTCCAGCAGTTTGTCAACATGCTGATGCCTTAATTCTTGCCAATCCTCTACCCTGTGAAAATTAGTAGGTGGACTTGGTTTGATCTTTTTAAAGTGATTTACATAATGCTCCTGCATACCTTTTATCACAACAACTTGTAATTGAGCATTAAGTCGGCTTGTTAAGATCTTTATCCGTTCTACAGCTTCTTGAAAGCCTGGCTTATGGTCGGCACCAAAAGGAAGGATGAACACAATTCGTTTAGTTGTTTCCAAAGGATGACCCAGTTTCGTAACCAAAACAGCTTGATTTGTCTCATCAATTAACCGGTCCAACATCGAACCTAACTTAAAATGATGATTGTCCTGGTTAGCATTCCATCCAATAACGACCGTGTTAATACGTTCCTCGATAATTGCTCTGGAAACACCATGTATAATATCTTTATCTACCTTTGTCAAGATCCGGACTGGTATCTCCGCTCCAGCAGCATATAATTGAGCATGTCCTAACATTCGCTCCGCTTGAGCTACTTGTTCCTTCGCACCAACCATATCCTGCTTTACAACACTTAATGGATAGATTGGCTGATCGTCTGTGTTCGCATGCTTAATGGAATTAGCTAAATCAATTAATGCTTCCATCGTGTTTGGATTTGCAATTGGAATCAGAATTCTTTCCGGTATATTTGCATGTGCTTGTGGAATTTGTTCCTCCTTTAATGCTTGTCGTCTTGCATACTTCTCAACTAAATATGGTCCAGTAACACACGTAATTAAGATCATAATAATAACTGCATTAACCGTTACCTGATCAAGCAGGCCTATATCGTAACCTACCAAAGTTGAGGCTAATGTAGCGGCTGCTTGAGGGATTGTTAAGCCAATCACGAGTCTCTGCTCTGTTCTCGAATAGTGATAAATCTTGCTAACAAGAATAGGAGGAACAGCTTTACCAATAATAACTGCTGCAAGGATCGCACCAGTTACTACCCATGCTTGCGGGTTATTCATCAATATACTTAAGTCCATCAACATACCAACTGATAATAAGAAAAACGGAATAAATAATCCGTTACCTAGAAAGCGAATCCGATTCATTAAAGTTCCGTGTTCTAAAACATAACGATTTAATGCTAAACCTGCAAGGAAAGCACCAATAATTGGCTCTACTCCAGCAACAATTGCCAGGAATCCCGCCAGAAATAGGATAACCATTACAAATGTAAAGTTGGTAATCCCTTCTGTACCATAGTTACGAAAAAACCATCTTGAAACAACCGGTACTACTTTCAGCATTAATAAAACAAAGACAACTAAAGATATGAGCAATTGAAGCCAAAATTGGACCGTTAATTGGCCTGCTGTAACACCAGTAACAATAGCTAAGATTAACAAGGCAAAAGTATCTGTAAGCAACGTTCCTCCAACAGCTGTTGTCACAGCCTTGTTCTTTGCAATGCCTAACCTGCTAGCAATTGGATATGCAAGTAACGTATGTGAACCAATTATAGAACCAATCAGAATAGCTGCAGCAAACGAGTAACCTAACATAATACTGATAAGCGTTCCTAATATTAGTGGCATACCAAAGCTCATCGAACCAAATACTAAACTGCGATTACGGTATCTTTTAAATCCGTCGATATCCAGTTCTAAACCAGCGATAAATATAATAAATAACAAACCGACAGTACCGAGTAATTCAATGGTTTGATCTCGTTCTAACAAATGCAACCCGTTAGGTCCAATCAAAACACCGGCTAATATTGGACCAATAATTCCCGGTATTCGAATTTTTTCCATTAACAGTGGGGATATAAAGAAAATCACCATCGCAATGGCGAAAATAATCACAGGATCTGTAATTGGAAAAGACATAAAAAAGTACCTCACAAATAATATAATTTTTTAAAATATATCATAAGCCAAGATTTCATGCACGTAAGAAAATGCAGAGCCCCATGCATCAACGTATAAAGCGGACTAAACCGCAAAAGAAATGATAAGGTCTATTGAGAATTCCATTGGTAGCATCCTCATGATCCCAACACTCTCAATCGATAACTATTTTTAGCGGTTTGCCCAAGTTGATCGAGAAGATTATAATTGGCGTAAGCTCCGACGATGGCTCCTAAACCTGGTACCATTTGCAGCAATTTAACAAGGTCGATATAGTCTCGGTATTCCTGCTGAAAGACACGCCAATCCATATCTGCCAAGCGGCCTTTCTCTTCCTCCCAATGCTTAATCAAATGATATACCTCTCTCCTTTTATCATCATTGGAAAAAGCGAGTTGAAAGACATGTAAGATAAACAGCCTTTCCTCATAATTCGATGTATCAAAGCCATAAATAGTTGCTACTTCAAATAAAAATTTCATCTTAATGGATAGTAGTAGTGGAAAATCAGCCAAACCTAAAAAAATACCACCAGCTCCAGTTCCGGCACCTTCAATCATAGCGGTCTTGCGGTAGCTCTCTAATTTCTGTTGAATTAATTTTTCCTTATCCTCTAACAAAATCCCAATATCCTGGCTCTTTCTTGTGGTAAAATCAGAACCAACCAATGTTGTTTGAACCATATGTTTAATCGCTTCTGTCATGATTTGATGTGCTCTCTCCGGTATATAACTGTTAATTTTATTTTGGGCTTTTTTCGATAATTGTTGAAAGGTACTTTTTTTCTTTAAAATTTTTAATTCCCAATCAAGCATTTCTTGGTATGCTTGTTGTTCATATTGATTCATGTAGCATCTCTCCATTTTTATTCTTAGTCATTCATACGCAAAGATGATCAAAAAGTTTCAAAAACCTCTTGACTCTCACGTTACGTTATAGCTTAAGCTTTACTTGAAAGGGTGATCAGTATGCATGTAAAAGAAGTCGCTGCATTAACTGGTGTAAGTGTGCGCACCTTACATCACTATGATGAAATCGGACTATTATCTCCTGCTAAATCCGCGGAAAATGGCTATCGAATCTATTCCGATGAAGATCTGGCAACCCTTCAACAAATTTTATTTTTTCGAGCATTAGATTTTCCATTGAAGAAAATCAAAGAGATCATGTCTAGTTCTCATTATAACCGGTTAGAAGCACTAGAAATGCAACGAGATATGTTATTGGATAAACAAAAAAATATTACCACTATGCTTGAAACCATTGAAAAAACGATTAAAAATGAGAAAGGAGTTTATCACATGAGTCAAGAGGAAAAGTTTCAAGGCTTTGATTTCGGCCATAATCCCTATGAAGAAGAGGCAAGAAAACGCTGGGGAGATAAAAAGGTAGATGAAGCAAATCAACAAGTAAAGAGTATGACGAAGGAACTGCAAGATGAAATGAATCAGATCTACAAAGACTTAGCAGACATTCGTCATCAGGACCCCACTTCAAAAGAAGCACAGCAAACTATTAAGAAGTGGTATGATTTCTTAAATGACCATTTCACAACCTATACACCTGAAGCTTTTGAAAGTTTGGGCCAGATGTATGTTCAAGATGAACGTTTCACCAAAAATATCGATCAATTTGGTGAAGGTCTAGCTCAATTTATGAGTGAAGCAATGAAGGAATTCGCAGAAAAGCAAAAATAAGCTAACATTCAACCTAATCTGCTTTAACAGAGTAAACACTTATTTGGTGTTTACTCTGTTTTTACATTCCACCACATGTATTTATTGATAAAGCATGGAAAAGATAACCTTAAATCTTACTTAATTGAGGTGTTTGTACATGTCTGATCTTCTGATTATCGTTGGCAGAGTGCTTAGCATTCTCCCTTTACTGCTTATCGTCACTCTCTTCATGGGAAAAAGAGCAATTGGAGAGCTTCCCGTATTTGATTTCCTTGTAATCATTACATTAGCCTCTGTTGTCGGAGCAGACATTGCCGATCCAAATATTGATCATCTCCCTACTATCATCGCTGTTATTTTGATCGGCCTTTTACAAAAAATCGTATCCTATGTCAAACTTGCAAACAGACGGGTTGGCAGATTAATAACATTTGACCCAACCATTGTGGTATATGATGGTACATTTCTTCACCGAAACCTTAAGGATACCGGCTTTTCCATAGATAACATATTACAAATGCTAAGAGATAAAGGGGTTTTTGATGTCAATGAGGTTGAAATTGCGATTATCGAGGCAAATGGTTCCTTAAGTGTATTAAAAAAACCTGAGAAAAATCCTGTAACTGCTGAAGATTTACAAATTAACCAACCAACTTCTAAGATTTCCTACCCCGTTATCGTTGAAGGAGTCGTTCATAGTAAAATGTTAGAAGCAAGAAACCTTAATGAAGAGTGGCTACAGGCAGAACTCCGAAACAAAGGTATAACAAATCCAAAAGATGTGTTTTTTGCTACCATTAACCTCATAAATGAAATTGAAATTTCAACTTATGAAGATCAATTTAACGAGATACCTCCCATTCAACATTAATGGCCCACATGACATTTGGTGGGCTTTTGTTGATGGTTCCGGCATCAAAACCGACATAGACATATTTTAATTCTTTTGTACAACTAACTGCTGCTCCTCTTGTTCATACATGACATGATTTTTGCCATTTCGTTTTGCTTTGTACAGTAATTCATCTGCTTGTTGAAAAAAGAGCTCTTTTGAAATATCCGCTGTTAAAGCTTTTAACCCAATACTTACAGTAATATTTTCATCTAATTCTTCATGGTATTGATTAGCTATGTACAAGCGGAGACTTTCAACCGTTTCATATGCTTGTTCTAAGCCTTTATTTGTAAGAAGAATGGCAAACTCCTCCCCACCATAACGGGCCACAATATCATCTTCCGTCACCTGTTCTGATATTGCATCTGCCACTCGTTTCAACACTAAATCGCCATTACTATGACCATAAAAATCATTAATCATTTTGAAATTATCAATATCAATTAAAGCTAATTGTAGTGGCATTCCTTGGGAAACACTTTGTTCATACAAAAAATCTAAATATTCATGGAATGTCTTATGATTATAAAGACCTGTTAGTGCATCAACCTTTGATAATCGCTCCATCATAGCACTTTTTACAATTAATTCTTTTTCTTTTTCTGCTGCTCGCTGTAGGAATTGGAACACTTCATTTCCTCTTTCAATAATGATGAGATAGGTCATGTAGCCAGCCAATAGTACGAAATGATAGGAGAAATACTCATAGAACGTAATTGCTTCTCTTATGGATGGTAGTGCAATTAGAGAGGTTAAAGCGACTAAATTAACCATTAAACTAAAGCGAAGTTTCTTTTTGTCAAAGTAAATTAACACAACTGCCATCGTTAATAAAAAAAGAATTTGTAATCCATTTACTTCAGGATGGCTAACAATGGTTACGAGTGCTACAACTGTTCCGGAAATAGTTAATAGTTTTGAACTGTATATTTGTTTATGATTCATTAAATAATGTGTAGTCCATAAAATCCCAACTTGAATGAAGGAAGGGATGATCATTTTATATATAATAAAATAACCGATATAATCAGGGTGATAATAGATGGTTACACATAAGCCCATTATTTGGCCTAAAAATGCGATTATCACCATTAACCAATAGATATAAAGGATTTTCTTTGTCCACAGCTTATTATTTAAGCGTGTCGGTCTAGTGCCTACCATTCTTTACCCACCTTTGTCATACCCCAGTTAATTCTATTATACACAGATTTTTAGGACTATTCACCCATTTTTTTTCAAATAGTTAAGATTTTTTGGAAGAATGTATAACATTAACCATAAAGTGAGATTCCCCCTCATTTTAACACCCTTTACTATTTAAGACCGCTTGGAGTAGAGGCATACAGACAGTTAGTACCGTAATACACTTCCAACAAAAACACCGATTAAAGACCTAACCAATCCCCATATTTATCCATTTATTGTTATTGGTATTACAATCTTTTTTCAAATTTATAACTTATGTTTAGTTAACTATTCTACAGGTTATTGCCAAATAGGGAGGATATTAATTAAAGGAGGTTGTTTATTATGAATTTAATGAGAGCAAAAGAAATTAAAGATGATCCAGTTATGAAAAATGTTGTCTATAACGGAAGATATGTTTATATTGAGGACGTGAATGATGAAACGCAGCAAGCTCTAGTGAGATATACCAAACATGAAGAAGGACATTTTGAAGTCAATGTTACCAATTTAACCGAAGAATAAATGGAGGTAGATTATGTTACCAAGTAATATGCAAAAAGAAGGCACACCGAGACAAAAACAAACAAAGCAGCCGGGTTTGGAATATTTAATGGAGCCATTACCGCATCAGCCAGTAAATTACACGGGATCTGGTAAATTATCGGGTAAATCAGCTTTGATTACTGGTGGTGACAGCGGAATTGGCAGAGCAGTTTCGATCACCTATGCAAAAGAAGGAGCAAATGTAGCTATTTCCTATTTAGATGAACATGATGATGCTCAAGAAACAAAGAAGCTGGTAGAAAAGGAAGGCGTACAATGTATCCTACTACCTGGTGATATAAAAGAGCCAGACCATTGTGAAACATTAGTAAAAGAAACGATTGATGCCTTTGGTCAACTCAATATTCTGGTAAACAATGCTGCTATACAATATGTAAGTGAAAACGTTGAAGATATTTCGAATGAACAATTTGAAGAAGTGTTTAAAACAAACTTCTTTTCACAATTTTATTTAACAAAAGCAGCGGTTCGTCATATGAACACTGGAGATTGTATTATAAACACTTCCTCTATTAATGCTTATAAAGGAAATGGCATATTAATGGACTACTCAGCTACAAAAGGAGCCATTACTGCTTTTACAAGAAGTATTGCCCAAAGCCTTGCCAAGAAAGGTATAAGAGCTAACTCAGTAGCTCCAGGACCGGTTTGGACACCGCTAATTCCTTCTTCTTTTGATGAGGAGCAGGTTGAAAACTTCGGGCAGGACGGGTTAATGGGACGACCAGGTCAACCGTCAGAACATGCTTGGCCATATGTCATGCTTGCTTCAGACGAAAACTCTTATATGACAGGACAAGCCATTCATATCAATGGTGGTTCATGGACATCCTCTTAAATCAGAAAGCTGAAACACTTAATTAAGGTGTTTCAGCTTTCTAACTTTACTCTGTATTACAATTTCATTACAATAGTTTAAATTTCTCTTATTCAAGATTAAAACTTTAATTTGGTGGTATTTGATAGTTAACATATTCATATAGATGAATTTGTAAGATGAACTATCGGGGGAATCCTCAAGATCTTACACAGGTATTATTGGATATGTTATTATTTAGACGAGTGGGGCTTAATAAGAAAGCTTTTCACAACCAGTATCAACTAGCCTAAATAGTTATTGCTCCAAAAAATTAAAAGGAGGAATTCTGTATGAGGTGTAAAAGTTGCAATGGTGAAGGGTTAATCCGGTGTCCTCAATGTTCAGGTGAAGGAATTGATTATGGGATTCACAAATGCGAAACTTGTGCTGGTGAAGGAGAAATGGCTTGCTCAACATGTCAAGGAAATGGAAAAATAGGCTTATTTGAAAGACTAAAATCAAAAGCATAAAAAAAAATAGCTGAAAATAAACCTTATGTAGAGTGGTACCCATCATCAAAAAAATGGATTCCACTCTTTTATTTTATACAAGAAAAGCGCAGAGCGCCCGTTTAGAAACGTAGCGACTTCAGCATCAACTGAGATAAAGGAATCACGGTGAGTTTACGAACCGTTGATGACTTATCGTAGGGCGATTCGTGAAGTCGCCTAGTTTCTGGGCGTTCGGAGCTAGACATCTGCGCAAATTTTATACTTTCTTGTCTCTTAAGAAAAACGATCCCTTCTGATACATTTAAAAAATGATTACTATATACTCAATTTTAATCCCTTGTTTTCTCATTTTATTAAATATTTCCTTTAGCTCTACTCCATCACAACCATCTTCAATAAGCAAAGCTACTTCTCTTGTCATCACTGTTTTTATGGATTCTGACTATGCGCTGATGAAGATAGTGGTTCCTTTAAATCCTGAAACTATAACTCTGTGGATGAGTTAATTAAAAATCCCCTATTCATAATGTTTGTCTATACATAAAATGATAGTATACATAACATATTTCAGGTTGTATTTTAACAATATTCTATCCAAGAAGGAGGAAAAAGAATTTGTCTCCTAAAAGAGTGGAGGAAACGCAAAAAAATATGTCTTCTAAACAGTTGGGACAAGAGCAAGAATTAACACTGGAACATTTATACAGTCAAATACAGCAGCAACAAGAATTATTGATTGAGGTTTTAAGGGAAATAAAAAAAGAGCCACTACCACCTCAACCATCTAAATCACTTTTTAGTATATTGGAAAAGCTTGACCTAGATACGGAGAAACTTGTACAAATTGCTGCATTCATCGTAAGTTTAAATACCAAGAATAGTAAGGAAGAACAAGATCAAAAACAAGAATTAACATTGGAACAGTTACACAATCAAGTACAACAGCAACAAGAATTATTAAACAGGGTTTTACAGGGAACTAGTCTAGTACCACCTCAACCACCTAATAGTATATTAGAAAAAATTAACCTAGATACGGAGAAACTTGTACAGATTGCTACATTTATTGGAGGTTTATATACCAATAATAATGAAGATCAAGATCAAATTTAGACAGGTGGTGGTGACTAACCTCCACCCCCTCTCACATCACCAAACTTACGATTCCATATTTGAAAGTCAAACGTGAAAATTGATATCGAATAAACTACCTTTCTATCCCTTGGCTTCTCCAATTTCGGTTACTTTACTGCCTTCCCAGTTCGGGACTTCAACTCTATAGTTTAGATGCATGCCCGGCACATAAGAAAAGCGCAGAACGGCCGATTAAAAACGTAGCGACTTCAGACTCAACTGAGATAAAGGAATCATTGAGAAAAAAGCGAACCGATGATGACTTATCGTAGGACGATTCGTGAAGTCGCCTAGTTTTTGAGCGCTCGTAGCTAGACATCTGCGCATTTTTTATACTTTCTTTTCCTATAAAAAAGAAGCTGAATTATATAACTCAGCTTCTTAGACTGTAGACAAAGTCGATAGAAGTCGAATTTGTCTACAGTTTTTTGAGATTAAAAAATATGAGGTTTTTACCATTTTTACTGTCTAACTTCAGATGACATCAGCTCAAGATCATCAATTGAAGATATAGAACAACTTCTAATACCTATTCGCCTCCCTATCTTGTCTTCCGACAAACAGGAACTAGTATTTCTAATCTAACACACTGCACCAATAATAATTAACAAAATAAACAACACTACGATTAACGCAAAGCCTCCACCATGTCCGTAGCTCATTATAATTCCTCCTTTCAATAAGTTGTACAGTTCACCCAACCATTGAACATTCAATTATTAAAATCAATATTTTTTGGATGAACCTACCCTAAAAAAAGGACCTATAATTATTAATAAGATGAATAAAACTACGATTAGTGCAAAGCCTCCACCATATCCATATCCGCCAGTTCCTACATTGTTACTCATACCAATCACTCCTTAACTTAAATTAGTAAGCTTAGCTTACTTATTATTACGTTATTCTAGCTAAATAAAAATGATTGAGACAACCTTATTAAGTGTTTTGTGGAAATTGATCTACCATGCTGCCCCAATAATAATTAACAAAATAAACAACACTACGATTAACACAAAGCCTCCACCATACCCGTATCCGCAAGTTCCTACATTGTTACTCATACCAATCACTCCTTAACTAAATTAGTAAGCTTAGCTTACTTATTATTACGTTATTCTAGCTAAATAAAAATGATTGAGACAACCGTATTATGTATTTTGTGGAAATTTGCAACGGGGATGTCAAAACTTTATGTAAATTCCCCTATTTAGATGGAACACATAGCCACAGATTGGGCTGCTTGTCCTTGGCCCTGTACTTCTAATAAATGAATGATCCATTTCACTACTTAAATAATAATTGTTGTATTAACTGCAAAATTCTCTTATAATTATAATTGATTGGTCGATCAATCAATAAAATGATTAGTCAGTCAAACATCTATTATATTTTTAATCATTTGGAGGAACCAATGATGAATAAAAACGCTGAAACGGTCACACAAGTAAAAAAGGAGCCTAGATGTGGTAATTACAAGACACAGTTCCTACCAGTACTAGGATTACTATTATTTGCCCCATTTACTGCAGAGTACATTATAGGATATCTCGATGTAACAGGAAATTTCGGGTTAATGTTCTTATATTTACTATTTTTTGGACCATTGTACGGCGGAGCAGCATTAATTATACGGGAAGTTACACGTCGTGCTGGTCTTGGCTGGCTAACAATGACTATTCTTGCTTTTGCATTTGGTGTATTTCAAGCAGGCATGATTGATCATGGGTTATTCAACCCTGCATTCCAGGACATCGATTATTGGCAAGATTTGCGTGATCCAACTTATATTTCTTTTCTCGGTATTAGTGCATACCAAGCTGTTGATTTTATAAGTGGACACGTCATTTGGAGTATTACTGTGCCCATAGTGATCATGGAGATATTCTTTCCAAGTCGAAAAAGAGACCCATGGTTAGGTAATGTAAGTTTGACTATTATCACCATTTTATATTTACTTGCTTCTGCATTTATTTTTCAAGATCAGGTGACAATGGACCATTTTCTTCCTACCGTAACGCAATTCATTGTTACTGGAATCATTGTTATCGTTTTGATCATTGCTTCATTTACTATTGGAAAACACAACATGACACGTAATGAAAAACCAGCCCCTAAACCTTTATTTGTTGGAACGGTGACACTCTTCCTGCTAAGTATGCACACTATCATTGAATTATTAGCAGTTTTACTGGGATTTTCCTCGGATTTTATGATGGAGTGGCCAGGTGTCATTTTAAGATTGATGTCATTATCACTGCTTGGTTATTTGATTTTAGTTTGGTCAAAGCAAAAAGGGTGGAATGTTATGCACCATCTTGCTTTGGCTGGTGGTGCAATTTTGACGAGAACTTGGATTGCTTTTCTTATCCAACCTCTCGGAAATGTATCGTCATCTGACAAACTTATTGGAAATATGATTTTCTTATTAGGTGCTAGTCTGCTAATCCTTTTTGGAACATATGTCACAAAAAAGACAATCAAAGTATCTGATTAATGAAGTGGTATCCAACCACGATAGATTCTAATGAAAAGGTAATCGGATTACTTATATTGGATACCGAAAACTATTTCTCTATTATCAAAGTAAACAAATTAATTGAATAGTATATATCGAGAGCAAAATTTTTTTACTCAAGGCTATCATAAAGTTAAAAAAGAAACTCAAAGAAGTTGAAGCTACATCGAAAAAGTGTTACCTGATCAATTCCCTTATTGGTCACAAACTGGTTATGAATGGGTATTCGAAGAAATTTATGCTGCTGATTTTTCAACACTGATTAAAGCTACCTGTCCTCATTATTTATTATATTCCCATTCGGCCTTACAAATTAAAGCTGCTGTTGCTAAATGTTCACCACCGTTACGCTTGGAAAAAGAACGAAAGTCAGCTAATCCAACTGTTATGTGACAACGAATTTGGCATCATTGTTTCCCATCATTCCCCAGCCTCTTTTGCGCTGAAGGATCCTGTCACTCACAATATTTTTAGTGCTTGGGGAGGAATTAACGATGGCCAATTCACCTTCCTTTCCATGTTGGAGCTTGTCAAAAAACACAATATTTCCTTGGAAATAATCGCGGATTGAACCGCTTTAAATCCAACAAAAAGATTCTCATTAGATGGAAAAGGAAAATGGACATTGGTTATGACGCTGATTTTGCGATTGTTTCTTTCGATAAAGAGACAATCGTCTTACCATATAATTATTATGCAAAACATAAACACAACTTATATGAGGGGCATTGATTCCTGTAGTGTGTTGAAGACATATAATCGGGGTAATGTTGTTTTTTATGAGTCGAAAGTTAGAACAACTTCTTGCTAAAAAGCTCACACCTACTTGGAAGGGGAGCTTATTTTGCTTCGTTGGCCTGTCTCTTTTTCATACAACTTGATATGTTCACCGCTTACTCCATATACTATGCCACTATTTATCCAACCATATTTTTCGTAATAGCCTTCAAGGTCTGTTGATAGATAAAGGTTCTTATAACCCTTTTTAGCAGCCTCTTCTAAGGCATGTTCTAGTAGCTTATATCCAAATCGGTTGCCTCTATGTTGTTCATCAACATATAAGCAAGCAAGCCAAGGACACAAATCTTGACGACTATTCAAATCATTTCTAATTAATGCATAAGTTCCTATGATATTCCCTTCTTTCACAGCCACATAAAATCTTGGAATAGCTGATTTAGTCGTGCAAGAATGAACCATCGCATCTTCATAGAACGTATAGTTATGCTCGTTTCCCCATTGTTCCCAAAATACTTGAAGTGCTTTCTCAAAAAGATTATTCCTTTCTTTCAACTCGATAATTTTCATATTACCCCCCAATAAATTCCACCTTGAAATCTGATTGTTACTTCACTTTTCTTGAATACCTAATTGATACTTGGTTTTCCCCGGTTTCAGTAGTTGTAGTCCTTTTCTCCCTGTCGACAAATCCTCTCGCTTCATAAAACGGAATAGCTCTATAATTATCTTCTTGTACTGATACCCATTGTTCCGATACACCTTTTTCTATTTGCTGCTTGGTCAGCGCAGAAAGTAGTTGTTTTCCGATGCCTTTATACCGATAGCTTTCATCTACATAAAGCACAAATACTTCTCCTGTGTCTGGTTTTGTCATACCTCCACCGATAACACCTATAACTTTTGAATTATTTAATGCAACATGAGTATAAGTTCCCTGTGTAATGTCCTTTTTAACACGCTCATGATTATACCAAAATGCGATATTTTTCTTTTGGTATTCCTCGCTTAGCTTTCCCACTACCGTTTGTGTCCAACCTGTGGAACAGATATGAGCAATAGCTTCTGCATGTTCTTCGCTTGATTTTTCAATGATGATATTCAAGAGTTTATCCCCCCTTTTTTTCAATGAACTGTCGCGATGCTAATATATTGTTGCATCCAATCAATCTAGCATGCAACATTGTTTAGAAAATATGAAACTTATTTCTATGAAAATTACTAAACTTATCTCTTCTTTAAAATATCATCTACAAATTTCTTCTTTTCCTGTGTATAAGAATTTTCATCTTTTGGGTATCTCGTTGCTAAGTTCTGTTTTAATACATCGTATTCTTTCGCCTTTTTCAGATTACCATTCAGATAATCTCTAAAATAAATATGTTCTTTCCACCAACTGCCATTGTATTCAACTATATGCATATTATGAGTTTTAGTTAGGTTTTCTAGATCAGAAAATCTGGCAAAAACTACTTTTCCATCAAGTTGCACTTTCGATAAATGATAATAGCCTATTTCTTTTAAGCTTTTTCTATCAAATTTTCTAACATCTCCTAAAGTTTCCACACCAACCAGTATATCAATAACAGGCTTTGCTCTAATACCTTCGATAGCTGTACTTCCGAAATGTTGAATATCTATTATGTTTTCCCCAATAATAGATTGCAATAATTGCTTCTCTTCAAGAAATAAGTTTTTCCAATCAGCCGAGTGATTCACTAGCTTTACTTCTCCTTTATTGACACCTAACATTTAAATCACTCACTTTCGCTAATGTTTTTGGAAATCTCCCAATTCCGATTTCTTACTTTTCTTTAGGGCTTTCTTTCTTAATTCGTAACATCGCGTTAGCATTTGCCTGAAATTCATATGGAACTGTTATCTCTTCTACTTTACAATCCTGATCAGTAAGGTAATCTATTATTTTATCTAAGTATTGATAACGTTTTCCTGTTAAATCAACTATAGGAAAGATACGCATTTCCTCTTTCGTTACCCTTAATAGCTCATCTAATGTTTCTATATGGAATTGGAAATCTAATTTGTCTGCATACGTAAATAAAAAATGTGCAGAAAGAAGAACGTCAAATTCTGCATCATCAAAAGGTAGAGTAGGTAATTCAGTAGCAATATAATTTTCATTTGCTATCTGCATATCCCTTGTACAATCTTGCAACGCACTTAATCGATTCTTTCTGAGACCTTCTATATCATTAAAATAATTCCACTTATAATTGCTTTTAGCTTTTTCCATATGTTCCATTGCATACTCGATATCTTGAAAACCTTTATGTTTCAAATCCTCACCTGAATAATAATATGCAATATCACAAGCTGTTACGTCCAATCCTGATTGGTTTCCGATGGCAGTAAATGAACAAGCTCCTGCTGGACAATCTAATATTCTCTTTCCGTGTAACTCTTCGATTGACAACGAGAACATATCTAAATACTCTTGAAAAGTCCTTCCAATGAAAATTATTCTTTCTAAATCTAGCTTTAAATTCGGATCAGTTCTACTCATTTACATTACTCCAAACATATCAGAATTATTCCAATTGCTAAATAACTAGATCATATTCCATTCTTTTAGCCGTTTGCTTAGCTACCTCAGAACCTAGTAATCGCTTTATTATATGAAATGACATATTGATTCCCGCTGATATTCCACCAGATGTCACAATATTCCCTTCGTCAACAAACTTAACTCCCTCTATAACTTCCGTTTCGGGAAATTCTGATTGAAAACGTTCGAGACTAGCCCAGTGGGTTGTTGCTCTCTTCCCTTTTAACAGTCCCGCTTTGGCTAGCAGTAGAGCTCCAGTACATACCGAAGTCATTAATTGAACAGTATGCATCTTATCTGCAATCCAATTAATTACTGTATCATTATTTATTTCCCGTTCACGCGCTCCAAAACCACCAGGAATAATCAAAATATCAAATGATGGCATGTTTGCAAAACTGTAATCAGGATGTACCTTCAAGCCATTGCGGGCGCAAACTAACTCACCATTCTCAGATACTGTCTCCACTTTAAATGGTTTATCACCATTTTCAAATGTTGTAACAGAGAAAACTTCAAATGGACCTGCAAAATCTAACACTTCTACATCATTAAATAGAAAAATCCCTATTCTCCAAGCATTCATTTTATCCCACCTGATTTAAATTTTATTGCTATTCTATTAAAATTTAATTAACCCAAATCCCTTCAATATTTTATACCTATCAACTAGCAAAACTCCTGTCCAATACCTTCTAGCAACAGCAAATTCTTCTGGATAACTCCCCCATTCCCAGGAAATATCCCAAGTACCTTCCTCAGATAATTGGTCTCTATAAAAACTTATGTTTTGCTCTACTAAATCGCTCATATTTTCATAAAGTGGATGAGCAGGGCTATCAATAAAATCAAGTGGTAGAGGTTTGTATCCCGTCGCCCAGTCTGGCACATTTTTATCGACAGTCTGTTCAATTAGTGTATTTATTTTGTTCGAAATATCGTTTAATAAAGGCTCATCAGCATGCACCTTGAGAACTTGAAATAATCGCTGGTAATTATTGATCTCATGGCTATCCATTTTATCACTATTCATCAAATGGGCTATTGCCCTTTTCATCATCCTCCACCCTAACTGTGATGCTTCACTATTGTCTAGTGACCAATGAATGAGGAAGCCTGCTAATTCAGCACTAGGGTTAAACATCCAGTTATCTTGAACTCCCTCTTTCCAATGCCACCATGGTGCGTGTGGATATTGATTATTTTCAGGCAGTACGGAAGCCCACATTCCTATATTTTCATTATAGCTGTCTACTAAATACGTAAGCATAGATTGTACAATTTTTTCATTTGCACTTGCTTCTATTTCCATTAATATTTGACCTGCTGTCCATGTAGCCATTGGAGATGAATCTGGTGTCCAAAAATCAGGTTCAATGCCATGACCAAATCCACCGTCTTTATTTTGAAAAGCAGATAAATAATAAATAACATTGTCTCTGGTTGCACCTTCAAAAAGATAGCTCCATCTGGCAGCCTCTAACGGTCTTGCATTTCGTTTGATCCAGGCACTCGACTTGTCGAATGATTCTTTTGATATTTCCATCTATAAAACCTCCTATTTTTACAGATTCGATAAGCTAACAATAAGAACTTTAACTAGATATAAGATATTAAATCTTTTATATTATTTAATTGATATATATTTCCTTTGTTATCATTAGAACTAATACCTATTCCAAAGCCTTTTATTCCGATATTAATAGCTAAATTGACATCATCAGCTGAATCCCCGATCATAAAAGAGTCCTCTAAATTAATGTTCGGGTATTTTTCAATTGCCTGCTCAATCATTCCAGTATTCGGTTTAATACAATCGCAACCCTCTCTTTTACTATGTGGGCAATAGAAAATATCAAGTATCTCTATATTTTGATGTTTTAATTCATTTATCATTTGATTGGTTATATCGTGATACTGATCAATCGTAATATGCCCTTCATGAATAATGTATTGATTTGTAATAATTATTATTTGGTAACCTTTTACCGAAACTTCTTTTAGAGTATCGATCGCTCCCTCCATAAAAACTGGATTCTTAATTTTAGTCCATTCATGGTCCGGATAATCTTCAATGATAGTGCCGTCTCTGTCAAAAAATGCAACTTTCAACTCCGTCTCCTCCCTGATCAAATAAAATTTTAATCGATGAACTAAGAACTCTAGTACCTGTTTATAGAGTAAAATAGGATTCGTTTTTATTTATGATAATCTCCAGGCTGGAATTAAAGAATGAAATTGAAAAAAGTAACTCATGATGAGATGAATAACGGTATAGAGAGCTAATATCGTTACATATGTAAGAAGCCAAGTAAGAAATGGTTGGTTTAAGAATAGATAGAGTAACAGCATACCTACTGGAAATGGTATTAGCACAATTAACCATATAGGTGCGCCTAAAGCTTCGGTAAGTGCACCTAGCGAAACTACTGAAAACCCGATGATAAAGGCTTGCCAAATAGCTATATCGCTATTAAGTAACTGACTGCCTAAAAAATAGGATAAAGCGGTTAAAACAACCGATAAAACAAAACTAATGAAATAATTCATTTTGCCTCTTCCCTTTCCATTTCGGCTTAAAATAATTTATTTGTATTTTACCATAAAAAACCAAAGGCAGGAGCAAACTATTAAAAATAAAATTGAAGGCAGATAAAAAATTTTCCCAGTTATACTCATAGAAGGGGACGGTGAGATTTGTCGTATATTTACTATCAACTTTTTTGATTTTACTGGCAACTCCGGCTCTTTTACTATCAACTTTTCGATTTTACTGGCAACTTCGGCTCTTTTACTATCAACTTTTTGATTTTACTGGCAACTTTAGCTCTTTTACTATCAACTTTTTAATTTTACTGGCAACTTTCCAAATCAAAGAAACTGATACCTAACCAACAAGTTAGGTAGGTTTGTTGTTGTATCTGGGAATTTCTCTCCTTCCGGGTCAGGAGATGGATCCGTCACTTCATATATTAAATTATCCTTATAAACTTTCAGAAAATGAAATTTATTAGAGTATCAAGAGAAAGGGAAAAGTGATATAGTGATGTATGGGAAGAATTGATGTAAGGGAGATAAAGAAATGAACAAAAAAGACATCGCTAATATTCGTAAACAGTTTAAAATAGATAATGACTTAATGAAAATTCATGAGATTTTTAATGTTTATATTATGAAAGAATCGAGTGATATCTATCATTCGCAAAGTCAAATTTTCGATATGCTCGACGAAGATGAAAAAGAGTTATTTATGACCAACTTTAAAAAAGTATTAACTGGCCAATTGGATGAAAAGCTCTTTGAATTGAAATTTCAATCAGATGTTGATAATCCAACACAACTGATCCTACACAAAGGATTGCTAACCGCTGAAAGTGAAGACTGGAAGGACCAGATGTTACAAATCGTTGAGAAAATGCTACAGGATAGACAATATGAAATGGATATTGTCGTTACCTTTATCCGTGGTGAATACTTGAAACCGATGAAACGTAGCAATGAAGAAACAGAAGAAAGTGATCGGGACTCGGTATATTCTCATTCCTTTATTCTTTGTAGTATCAATAAAACGCAAGATCCGAAGAAAGAATTGCACTTTGATTATATCGAAAAGGAATTTAAATACAATGTAGTGGTAGATCCCGTGATTAATTTAAACGCACCGATCGGCGGGTTTTTATTCCCTTGCTTTACCGATAATGCGGCAGATGTGAACCATGTGCTTTATGCGGCAGGGAAAGCAAATGAACCGGATGAGTTATTTGTTGAAGACGTCTTAAATGCAGAAGAAACAATGACAGCAAAGGAAGATAAAATTGTTTTTGAAGAGGTTGTTCGCGATGCTGTCGGTCATCAAATCAGTTCATCAACGCTTGCAAATGTATATGAAGAGATTCATCAAATGACTGAAAATAATGAGGAAGAAGAAACCCCAACATTAGATTATAAAGATGTCGAACAAGTGTTAAAGTCCAGTGGCGTAGAAGATGTGGATACAGAAAAAATGGAAGCTGCTTTTAAAAACGTCATCGATGATACGAGCTATGAGTTAAAAGCGCGTAATATCGTACCAAAATATTCATCAAAATCGATTAAAATCAATACTAAAGTAGCTAATATTGCCGTCAGTCCCGAGGAATTACGTCACGTTAGACAGGTAACATTAGACGGTAGACGTTACCTGATGATTGAAGTAGAGGAAGATACCGTAATTGATGGGTTTACGATGATCCCTGAAGCCTTTAAATAAGATGCTTAAACAACAAATCTCTGTGAGGAAACTTAGATTTGTTGTTTTTCTTTTTTATGAAAAATCTCTTTCTGAATGATATTTGTCTAATATAACCTAGTAAACTACTAGCCCCGAACGCGCCCATCATGAACAAACGGTATCTCCGGACTCTTTAAGTCTCCTAATCCTATTTCTATACCAAACTTTCCGTGATAATCTGTTCCACCTGTCATAAAAAGTTTATATTGATCAGCTAGTTCTTTTACTCGCTGATGGTCTGCTTCTGTATGATCAGGGTGTGCTAATTCGATCCCCCCTAATCCTACTTCGACTAGCTCTGGGATAAGTTCATAAGAATTTAATTGACCTGGATGTGCAACAACTGCGACACCACCATCTAAGATAATTGCTTCTACCGCATCATAAACATCGACGTAAGCTATGTCCCTATTGGCAACACCATCTCCTTTAAAGAGCGATCGGTATACATGGCGATAATCAGCAGAACTGTATGGTTTATTAGTGATATAACGCATAATATGTTGTTTATAGATTGTTTGTGATGGTTTCGCTGTCTCTAAGATTTCACCTTGATCAAGTGGATAACCTAATGAACGAATTTGCTCTATTTGCCAAAGTGAGTTTTTTTGCCTGCGTTGTAGTAGCGGCGTGCATAACTCCTTAATATGTGGTGCATCTCTCCGATAATGATAGCCTAACACGTGTACTTTCCTATTGCGTTTATAATCATAAGCAGAAATTTCCACCCCTGGAATCACTTCTATACCATATAGCTCTCCCATTTTCTTCACTTCTGGCCATCCTGCAACGGTATCATGATCTACAATACTCATATGTGTGACATTTCCCTTCACCGCTTGCTTTATCAATTCTTCCACAGAATCTGAACCGTCAGAATAATGACTATGCACATGTAAATCAGCTTTCATGTGGTACACCTTCTAGCACTACTGACATTTCATTACTCTTCATGTCGAAGACCTTATCACACAAACCTTCCATAAATTCAATGTCATGGAAAATCCCAACTAATGTTGTACCTTGTTGTTTTAATTTTTCAATCATTTCACGAACCTTCCATTTTGATTGGGGATCCAAGCTTGCTGTTGGTTCATCTAGTAGTAGTAACCTTGGCTTTTTGACAGTGGCCATCGCAATATTCAATCGCAATTTCTCACCACCTGAAAAGGTATTCGGATAACTATCCCACAATCCCTCATCCATTTCAAAATAGCTTAGTGCTTTTTCTGTTTCTATTCGAGCAGTTTCTTTTGTTTCCCCCATCTCCAATAATGCGTTTTGGACAAGCTCCCGACACGTTGTTCGAGGCATGACATTTAAAAATTGTGATACATAACCAATTTCATTTTTGCGTAAAAAAATTATTTCACGCTCTGATGCTTGTATTAAATCGATTTTGCCAAATTGTTTCGAATCATATATTATCTGACCTGCATTGGAAAGATAAGTACGATAAATACTTTTTAAAATAGTAGATTTACCACTGCCACTCTTCCCAATGATCCCAAGAAATTCACCCGCATGAACAGAAAATTGAATCTCGTCAACCGCAGGAATCGTTTTATTTAAGTGATGAATCGTAAAAGCTTTACCTAGCCCATTTACTTCTAACATAGTCATTATTATACCCCTTTCTCATTCATACGATAGTTCATTGTTGTGATTAACTCACCATTTACCATTGTATGAGTAAGCGTTGGATAGCCATCAGCCAAACGATCTATTACGAGCAAATCTGCTTTTTTACCCGGCTTAATCGAGCCAATCTCGTGATCCATATGAACAGATCGAGCGGGATTCAACGTCACCATCCTAAACATCTGGTGTAAATTCTCACCTTTGTCATGCAACTGAAAAATCGCATGCAGTAATGCTGCAGGGTAATAATCACTACACAAAATATCCGCATAACCATGTTCTATCGCTTCTGCAGCAGATAAATTACCAGAATGAGAACCGCCCATTAAAACATTTGGCGCCCCGACAATCGTATAAAGGCCATGCTGCTTAGCTTCTCGTGCTACATCAAGTGTAATTGGAAATTCACTTATCGATGTACCGTATGATTTAACTAACTCTAACTTTTGGACATTATCATCATCATGAGAAGCAACGGCAATACCTTTAGACTGTGCTAATGCTGCTACTTCTGTTATTTTTTCCATCGTTAATAATTCTGTACTTGTTCTTTCCGCAATCAAAACACTTACTTCTTCGTCTGAAAGATTACGGTGGACTTTAATATTATTCCGGTATATTTCTAAATTGCGATACTGGCCTTGACCAGGTGTATGATCCATAAAGGATAATAAATGAACCTTCCCTTCTTTGATGTTGTCTACCAGTTGATCAATTCCTTGAATATTATCCAATTCAAACCGCGCATGTAATCGATGACGAATCATATGCTGTTGATTGTGTGCCTGATGAATCGTATCAACCATTCGTTGCATGTTTTCCGGATGACGAATATGTTTACGGGTAATTTTCCCTTCTTGATAAAAAGAAAGCGAATGAAACATCGTGGTGATACCGTGACCAAGCAATATCTTCTCTGTTTCTCGTAAACTAAGTTGAAAATCCATCATACTAGAAGGTCTCGGAGCCACTACTGTCTCGATATAATCAGAATGAATATCAATAAATCCTGGTGAAATATAACCACCATTCGCGTTAATGAAATGTGCATTCTTATAATTACTCACTTCTGCTTCAGGAATGATTGCATCAATAACATCATCTATCACTACCACGGCATGATTTTCTAATATAGAATCCTCTGTAATGACCTTTCCATTATGAATAATGTACAACCTTATCGACCTCCTATAATAATGAATAAACAAGCTGTTGCGTATACTCGTGTTGTGGATCCTCCAGAATTTGATCTGTTAAACCTTCTTCAATAATTTCTCCATTCAACATAACAATGGAACGATCAGCTAGCATGCGAATTACAGCCAGATCATGGGAAACAACCACCATACTTATATGTAGCTCACGTTGAATTTGCTTAATCAAATCTAAAACACTCGCTTGAACAGATAAATCCAAGCCTGTAGTAACTTCATCTAAAAACAAAATAGGTGGATTATTCGAAAGTGCCTTTGCAATTTGCACACGCTGTTGCATCCCACCCGAAAAATTTTGTGGTTCTTCTTTCCTTCTTCTTAACGGAATATGGACATTTTTCAGTAATTCTTCTCCTCGCTTTTCCATACTACCAACATGACGATTTCCCGCTGCAATCATTTTTTCAGCAATATTTCCAATTGAGGAGAAATTCATTTTTAACCCGTGTACAGGATTTTGATATACCATTCCATAAACATTATTACGAATATACCGTTTTTGTTGAGATGAAAGAGTCAATACATTGTTACCTGCTAGTCCTGGTTGATTAATACACACTTCTCCAGCAGTCATATCACTATCAAAATAAAGACCCTGAAGCATAGTTGATTTGCCACTACCGCTCTCACCAACAATTCCGAGTACTTCTCCTGGATACAAATCAAAGGAGACATCTCGAACAGCATGCACGGTACCACAAGACGTGCAATAATTCTTCTCTACATAAACACTTTCTTTATCAAGACAATGAGGACAGCCTGTTCCAAATTGCTTTTGTAAATGTTTCACTTGCAATATTGGGGTTTCAGACATAACTATTCTCCACCTCTTCCTTCTCTCTCGCATTCAAATGCTCCATACAAAAGCTAGTATCGTTGCATTGATAGCTTCTCTCTCCTGTATCAGGATCAATGATTTCATCAAGAAATACATCGGTTGATCCGCAAAGCTTACATGCCTTTCCTTCAAATGATTCAACAGCAAAAGGATAGTCATCAAACGCCAATGATTTGACATCCGTATAAGGAGGTACAGCAAAAATTTTCTTCTCTCTTCCTGCACCTAGTAAAATAAGTGCTTTGGATTGATGCATTTTAGGGTTATCAAATCTCGGAATCGGACTTGGCGTCATCATGTATCCTCCATTCACATATACAGGATGTTCAGCACCGGTAGACATCCGTCCATATTTCATAATCTGCTCAAACAGAAGCAACCAGGCACCGCTGTAATCATCCTCCGCATGCATTCTTTTCGTCAGATATTCTCTCGCCTCTACTTTACGGAGTGGTTCGGGATTCGGAACTTGTAAAACGAGAATTTGATCTTCTCTTAACTGTTTTTCAGGGATTCGATGCCTTGATTGAATGATATTAGCTTCTGCTGTGTCTTCCGTTACTGAAACACCCGTCGTATGCCGGACCAATTTTTTGATACTAACAGCATTGACTGATTCATCAGCACCTTGATCGATCACTTTTAGCACATCGTCTTTCCCGATCAGAGAAAGGGTTAACTGTAAACCACCCGTCCCCCAGCCTCTCGCTATCGGCATCTCTCTTGATGCAAATGGAACTTGATAACCAGGTATGGCAACTGCTTTTAATGTAGCTCTTCTAATCTCTTTCTTTGATCCTTCATCAAAGAAGGCAAAATGGGGTTTAGTGATCATTTGTTGTTTCCTCCTTTCTTCACTTGTCTCGCACTATCCAATTTAGATTGGAATGTAACGTAATGTGGCAATTTCAAATGAGAAATAAAGCCAGTCGACTCAACGGAATCAATATGTAACAAGACAAACTCTTCATCATGAGTCGGAAATTCACCGTGAGGATTTTCTAAACATTGATCCAATATACTCATTGCGATTGCTTTTGTTTCATTTTGCCCGAAGCTAATACCATAACCTATTTCAAATTCGAGCTCTTCCTTTTGATTTTGTTTCTTCACATTTACTGGCACAAATGATTCTACTTCCGTCAATTTCACGTCACCGATATAAAATAAATCATCTGGATCACTCTCTTCTTCATATGGATGTTGAACATGAATCGGTACATTACCCACTCTTACTTCCCCAATCGTTGGATGTACCTGTCCATAGCCACGTAATGATGCATATCCTAATGAAATAACAGCACCAGTTTGACCTCTCGTTAAAACCTGCAATCTTTCACTTCGTCCAGTTGGAAATTGAATACTTTGCTTTGTAATATCTTTCGGAGGCGTATCATCTAATGGATATCTTTCAAATAAACCTTCCTCACGAAGATAATTAACTACTTTCGGAAAAAACTGAAGCTCTTTATCTGCAACATCATCACGCATTTGCTCCTGAAATTCTTGTAACCAAGCTTGATTCTCTTCCTTCTTCTCGTTTACCAGATTAAAATCTAACAAACGATGTGTATAATCATTGGTTGATCCTAACAGCTGACCTCCAGGAATATCCTTGAAACTAGCGGAGATCCTTCTCTCAACAAACATATCCTCTGTATCTACTGTTTCACTATAGTAATAACGTGGCAGAGTGGAACGATGAGCTCGTAGTAAGAATACAGCCTCTTCCATGCTTCCGCCGGCTTGCTTGATGGCAAGAGCTGCCAAAAAAGGAGCATACAAGCTTGCCTCAGACATTACCTGATCCACTAATGGTCGCATTGTCCCTAAAATAGTCTTGATTTCAACTATTTCTTCGCCTTTTAATCGATCATATTTCAACCTGTCCAATGACGCTTCGATTGCTTCTGTGCCACCTTTAACTGCAACATATCCCATTAGCTCACCTCCGTTATCGTGACAGATGTTGTTCTTGGTATACAGACTACCTGACTTGAAAAGTCTGCTAATATGACATCTATACCCAACGGATACTCGTTTACTTTCTGATTTCGATTTTGCCAAAATGAATGATGGAGTCCGGTCTGTAGTTGTTGGACACCATTTATCCCTGGACCGTTCAAAGACAGACCAGCACTATTAGACAACAGACCACTTTCAACTATCCATGTTGCCGATAATTGTGGATCATGAAGATTACCAGTCTTACATTCTATTAATGCTTGCTCTATTTGGTATTCTGGTACATCCTGTAGCATCAAAATAAAATCTGCTTTGTCAACCGCTTCTGTTTTCGCCATGGTATAAGAGGAAATAATCTCCGTTAATCTTGCCTTTTTCTCTTGATTTGCGATAACATGGAAGGTTACTTCGGCATCTATAAACGTTAAGGCAGACAAAAGAAAAGCATGATTACACGGGAATTCTTCATTCATTTTTTCTGTAATGCTATTTAACTTTGAAATGTTCCCTGGTCTAGACATACTGTGAAGAATTGTTCGGTAAACTTGTTGCAAATCATGAATTTGATCAACTACCATTCCTATCACCTCAGGCACTTATATTAAACTTCCATCGTTTCAAAATTTACTTTCGTCTTTAAGATTTCTGCTTGTTGTTTCACTTTTTGCTGATAGATTTTTTCTGCCGCTACTACTAATTTCTCTTCCCATTCTATAGTCTCTGGTAATTCTGCACGATAGGCTGCATCAATGATGGCTAAATGCTTAGCAAGTTCCTCTTCCATTCCAATCACTATTCCGATCCCGATCGATTGATGAACCTCAACCTTTGCTTCTGTTACTAAGGCCTCTCCAAGATAAAACAAGGATTTCTTGGCCGTTTCTCTCATTTTGATCATCGTCAAGCCATAGTGAGGTTCCTCCATTTCACGAAATTTATAGTTTTGCGTAACCATCTCTGCTAATTCCTTTGCAAGAACCCCTCCATCTTGGATTAATATTTCTGTTCGCTGTTTTCGTTTCATTTGTCTTCTACCTCCTTACACCTTCAGCATATCTTGTTGCCAAGTTGCTGTCTTGTTAAGATTTTGTAAATCGATCAGTTATCCCAACTAATGTTATATTTAAATTTATTACTTCGATATAAAACCTTTGTATGTTCTAATACTTTGTCAGATGAGGCGTCTAAACAGTTACTCTCCACCATAATCAATGGTTCCATACTTTTGCATGCCAGTAATTGTTGTTCTTTAAGTGTGGGAAAAGTAACACTTAGCAAGCTATATCCATTGATCAATTCGGTATACCCTCGTTCTTTGTAGTAGGCAAATATTGATTGAACAGATGAACCATCTTGCTCAATATCTGGAAACACTTTTTGATTGATATAAGAAATATGAATTGCAATTGGTTCATTTTTAATTACTCGTAATCTCTTAATTTTATAAATATTGTCTTCTCGATCTGCTGATAAGCGGTCATAAATTTTCTGATCAAATTGAATCTGTTCACAACCAAGATTCTCTGTAATCAGTTGGTGACCTGATTGCTTCATTTTATCTGTGAAACTAGCCTTTCCATTTAAATTTAACTCCACTCGGAATGACTCATTTTTCACATATCTGCCAACTCCTTGCTGGGAATAAATAAACCCTCGTTCTTCTAGCTTCGCCAATGACTTGCGAACGGTAGCCCTTGGAACTCGATATTGTTCAGCTAGTTCATTTTCTGAAGGAAGTTTCTCGTTCTCATGAAATTTTTCATCGATTATTTTTTTCATCAGATCATCCAATATTTTTGATTCGATATCTACTGACAATTGTATATTCCTCCCCTTATAGAAGTGATTTTTATCTTACATTTAATGATAGCTTAGTACCATAAAAGAAATGTTAAGTTTTGTTAAAAAGTAGTTTGCAACGATATCATGGCGAGATATTATCACCTATCTCATCAATGGACTGATATATATCGTCAACAAAATTATTTAATTACAAAAAAACTACTTACCGCTTCATAGCTGATAAGTAGTTTTTCCGGCTGAATTTATATTTTTCTTGACACACCACTATCAATGGCTGCTTGAACAACTGCTTCTCTTACACGTTCTACGACTTTATCATTAAACACACCCGGGATAATGTAATCCTCACTTAACTCATCTGATCCAATGGTAGCTGCGATCGCTTCTGCTGCGGCCACTTTCATCTGTTCATTTATCGAAGAGGCTCTCGCATCCAATGCTCCTCTAAAAATACCCGGGAAACAAAGCAGGTTGTTGACTTGATTCGGATAATCAGACCTTCCTGTTGCCATTACTCTAACATGATCACGGGCAATGTCAGGTGAAATCTCTGGAATTGGATTGGCTAACGCAAAAACGATCGGATCTTTCGCCATATTCTTCAAATCCTCTTCTTTTAAAATATCCCCTCTAGAAACACCGATAAAAATATCTGCATTTGTCATCGATTCAGAAAGGGATGCATCCACTTTTTCAGGATTAGTATGATTGGCATACCATTCCCACACCTTATTGTCATACTGATGATCACGGGTGATACTGCCTTCCTTATCTACCCCAATAATATTTTCGGCACCTGCCGCTAAGAGCATTTTGGTAATGGCAATACCTGCTGCTCCGATACCACAGACGACAATTTTACACTCTTTCAAGCTTTTCTTTGTCAGCTTTAAGGCATTCAAAATACCTGCTAATACAACAATAGCGGTTCCATGCTGATCATCGTGAAAAACAGGGATATCTAACTCCTGTTTTAGTGTTTCTTCAATTTCAAAGCATTGTGGAGATCCAATATCCTCCAAATTAATTCCACCAAATCCTGGACTGATCGCTTTAATGGTTCGAATAATCTCATCCGTATCCGTCGTATCAAGACAAAGGGGATAGGCATTAATATCAGCAAATCGTTTAAACAGCATCGCTTTTCCTTCCATTACAGGCATTGCTGCTTCTGGACTTATTTGGCCTAATCCTAGGACAGCTGTGCCATCTGAAACAACCGCAACAGAATTACTCTTGATCGTTAAGTTATAGGCTAATAAAGGGTTAGTATTAATCGCATTACAGACCCTTGCTACTTCAGGAGTATAAACATGGGAAAGTTGTTCTCTGTTTTTCAAATCCAATTTAGGTTTAATATCAATCTTCCCACCTAAATGGACAAGGAACGTTCGGTCGGAAATGTGCTTCACATATACTCCATCACTATCGTTTAAAGCTTTAATTACTTTCAATTGCCCCGGTTCATCCTTAACCTTTATCGTAATATCTCGGATTGTTTTCTCGCGTGTTTCTTTTTTTACATCAATTGCTACCAAGTCTGCATCATTTTCATGAATAAGTGTTGCGATTTGACCGATATTTGCCTTTGCTTTTTCAATTTCCAAACGGATAATGATATGCATGTTAGAACGCATAAGGACAGCCTCCTTCAGGATTATAAGTATGGATTACAAAAAGAACTTACCATTAATCATCTAAATCTTTCTTAACAGGTTTCGTAACCAATGAGTGCTTTTGTTCTACATACTTACCTATTACCGATGAATTTATTCCTCTTCTAACAGCTGTTTCGATTACAAAGGATAAAATAAACATTACAATAGCAAATACAAATATATTGATAGTTATTTCCATTTGACCACCTCAAGTATATTGTATTTCCTATTGAGTTTGATTTAAACCAATTCTTTTCGACAAAATAAGCAAATAAACGCTTCTTCATATGCAGAATAGATTACATCATGGTTAGCAATAGCTACGCGTTTGAAGTTATCTCCAGCTTTTCCCCTGCTCCACATGAAATATGACAGTTCTTTCGCGCTCCATCTACCACTATGTACTTAGACCAGAAGATAAAGAATTATTGTTCTTATTTCCCACAGTTATGGAAATAATTTATTGCGCAGTAAACGTCTACTTTGTAGTATTTGTTTAAGAAAAGCGCAGAGCGCCCGTTTAGAAACGTAGCGACTTCAGCATCAACTGAGATAAAGGAATCACGGTGAGTTTACGAACCGATGATGACTTTCACCTAAAGGCATAAGTGCGACTAAGCCTCTGGTTTCACCAATCGGCAAGTCTTCTTTATCGTAGGGCGATTCGTGAAGTCGCCTAGTTTCTGGGCGTTCGGAGCTAGACATCTGCGCAAATTTTATACTTTCTTGTCTCAGAACAAAAAATAAATGGAAGTCCATTCAATAACTTCCGCTTATTCCTATAATGGGCATTATCTGAAGCAATAATTACTTCTACCAAATCTCAAACATTAATTATTGTTATGATCTTAAAAAAGAGTCTAAACCAGCCTTTCAGTTTTTTAATATAATTTTAATGGTGTTTCCTGAAGGGTCCTCGACAGACATTTCTTTATTGTCCTCACTATAATTAAATCCTAACCGATCTAGATTTGCTTTACTACTATTATACTCTTCTTCAGTAAAATGAATGGTAAAATACTTTAATCCTAAAGCATTTTCCGGAGGGGCAGGTAACCCTTTTCCTGACCAAATGTTCATTCCAATGTGGTGGTGGTATGCGTCTTTGGATACAAATAGCATATGAGTGTCTTTGGCAACAATATCAAGTCCAAGTGCTTCCACATAAAATCTTTCTGACTCCTCTATATCTGATACCTGTAAATGCATGTGGCCTATTCTTGTTCCGCTACGTAAACCATTCCAATTATTTTCCTTTATTTCAGCGAATAAACTCTCCGCATCTAACGGGTTAGTTGCTCCGACATAACCTCCGTTTTCGTCTCTTGTCCACTGATTCGAATCTCTGTCTACATATATTTCAATCCCGTTATTATCTGGATCTGCTAGATATACCGCCTCACTATAGTGATGATCCGAAGCCCCTTGTACAGGATAACCACTTTCCAGTAAATGTTTTAAAGATAAAGCTAAATCTTGTCTAGTCGGAACGAGGATCGCAAAGTGGTAAAGACCGGTTGATCTTAACGGCCGCTCGACAAAAGATTCCTCTTCTCTTAATAAAAGTTGCGGGACAGTTCCATCTGTTGTCAATGTTACTGTTTTTTCATCTCTTTCTAATACTTGAAATCCTATCAATTCCTTATAGAAAGTTAAAGACTGATCTAAGTCAGAGACTTGGAGTTCCACATATCCAATTCTAGGTTCCATTACTCCAGTATAAGTTTTCATACTCATATCTTCTTTATGTCCTTCCTTATTCAGAAATAAAAATAGTGCAACTCCAATAACCAAAATGATAGTTACCGCAATGATCCTCATATTTTTCATTATTTGCAACCCTTAGGCTGTCTCTCCCCTTTTAATAAATTAATTGTTTCTTGTTTTTGAAATATAATAATCTAAAGAATAAAGCTTACTTCCATTTAGTAAGAAATAGGCAGACATTGCTACTAACGCAAGATCATATGCGTAACCGCCAATAAAACCTGTAGCGAATTGAACTTTCACAATCGCCACTAAAAGCACTAAGACAAATAACCCTCCTATGATACGTGTGGCCAAACCAAGTAACATTGCAATCCCACCAATTAACTCGATACTTGCTACTATATAAGCCAAGAATCCAGGCAATCCAATGCTATCGAACCATCCAGCAATATTTTCGATTCCATCTTGAAACTTTTCTGCACCATGTCCTATAAAAATAACTCCTAGAACCACTCGAAGTAACAGTGCACCAATATCTTGTTTATTTTTCATTATAATTCCTCCTAAAGTAATAATTTGTTTTTTCATAAACCAATACCATATTTCCTAACAATTTAATGTTGTCCCTCCTTAATGTCGTCTTTTTCTTAAAACGTTCTATACGGTAAGCTTTAACTTTAAAAACTAAATAGCAACCTAATAATAAACAAATATTCGTATTAGAAAACACAAACACAGAATAAAAATACCAATTTGTTTACTTATAAGAATATTTGTTTTCAATATGTTAACAACAGGGCTTGTAGTCTGTCAATGATTTTGCTACTATTAGTTTCATAAAGGAAAACTTATGGAGGTGATTAGGATCGATATAGGGACTAAAATACGTGCTATTAGAAGAAGAAAAAAAATTACGATTGCGCAAATGTGTGAAGTCACAGGGCTTTCAAAAGGATTTATTAGCAACATTGAAAATAACAATACATCACCTTCTATAAATACACTAAATAACATAGCTGAGTTTCTGAAGGTGCCTTTACCTTACTTATTGTTAGAAAAGAAACAGCACATGCGTGTCGTTCGAAAAGATGAGAGAAGAACCTCATCATTAAACCATTTAAACATTGAGCATATAACCTCAAAAGGACCATTACGAATGATGATCGTTGAATCTCCACCCGGATTTGCTATTGGGGAAGAAGAGCCCCATGTACACGAAGGAGAGGAGGTCCATTTAGTACTAGAAGGAAGAGTACTTGCTGAACAAGGAGAAGACTCAATTATCGCAGAACAAGGCGATTCTTTTAGCTGGAATGCAAGTGTTCCTCATATGGTAAAAAATATTGGTGAAACAAAATCTGTCATTCTAATCGGCATTTATACAGATACAAATTTAGATAATTTGCTATAAGGTGTAGCGAGGTAAAACATAAGTACAAAATAGGCTAGCAAATAACTCTTACTAACCTATTTTTGTACGCTAATCCCCATTACCAAATCGCCTTTTCAACCCTTGTAACCAACTATTAATCTATGAATAAATTCCTTGATGATCTACTTGGTCATTAATAGGTTTATTTTGTTGTTGTCTTTTTATAACGAAGTAAACAACATATATACCTAGAACCACACCATACACAATTGATGCGACAAGATATACTGCTTGATAGGATGCAAGTGTAGCGATTAAACCAAGGATAAAGGATCCTCCTCCAATACCTAAATCAAAAAAGTTGAAGAATGAAGCCATCGCGTCCTCATGTTCATGTTCCTCTACTAAGTTCATGCACCATGTTTGAATGGCTGGGAAGATCGCACCAAATCCAAATCCATAAAATATTGCTGCGATGAAAAACATAATATCACTGCCTGCAACGTACAAGATAATCAATCCGATAATCGACAAAATGGAGCCTGGGATTAAAATAATCGATGGCCCGTACACATCGAACAACTTTCCTGATAGTAAACGAATGATGAAGCTAGCTGCGGCAATTAATAAGAAAAACAGTCCTACTTGAGTAAAACCTCTCTCAATCGCATATAAAGAAAAGAAAGACATAATTCCTCCAGCCGCAATTCCAATTAGAAAGATTAGCAGTGCAGGAAATAAAACTCGTTTCTCTAATAGTTTGAATTTCACAACAACAGTCTCTTGTTTATCTAATTTCTTTTCTTTAGGTTCTCTCTTTATGAAAATTGCCATTATAAGAGCTAAAAATAGAACTGCCATTCCTCCGAAGAATAATCTTTGAAAGTCATAAAATTCTAATGTCATAATTCCAATCATTGGTCCTACAGAGATGGCTACCGTTTCGCCAACGCCGAAATAACCAATTCCCTCGCCTCTACGTTCATTAGGAACAATTTCAGCTGCAAGTGTTGCAAAGTATGTTGTTGCTAATCCGAAGCCAGCCCCATGAATCAAGCGTATGACTAGTAACATAGAAATCGTATTTGATAAATAATAAGCACCAGTAGATAGGGCAATGATTAAGATACCAAAAATTAAAAGCAGTTTTTTATCAAATTTCGTTACAAGAAGTCCAGCAAATGGCCGGATTAAAATAGCTGATAACATAAACACTCCTGTTACTAAACCGACCTGGCTTGCTCCTCCTCCTAGTTCTGTGACAAACAAGGGAAGGGTCGGTAATAACATTTCGAAAATCATAAATACTAATGCATTCGCGACCGTTACAAAGATAAACGACACTGACCAAATCTTATTATTTATATTAGTCATTTCATTCTTTCCTTTCTTTTATTATTTAGTAGAAACTTCAAAAATGAAAAGTCCCATATCAAGCAGCAATAATAATAAGCCTTCCTGTAAGGGGAAGGTCAATAAGAAACTTGAATTTGTATTTCTGTGAGGGTGATCTTTGTTGTTATTTGAAATATAATGGTCAACAATGGTTCTTTCAATTGAGTCTCCAATTATTTGAAGATCGTTTTCTTAAAATAATCTAGTAAAATATTATAATACTGCGATGAGTAGTTATGAACCCCACTGTAATAAATGCTAGCATATATCCCTTTTTGAAAGATTGTTACTAATGGACCTTGAATACCTTCTTCCTCAGTTAAGATGAAAATAGAGTTATATTTATCAAAATTTTTATTATTAATATCATTTATGTCTACTGTAAGCCCGACACCACCAATAAAAATGGAGGAATTCATGTTCGCTAAGATCTCTAATTGCCTCATTGTGCTAAAAATTAGTAATAAATCAAAAGAAAAGACATTAACAACTTCATATTGAAAATCACATTTGCTAATGTCTTTTCTATAATTAATTTAGAAATTTGTTCTGTAACATTGATAATTACATTTCGCCAACAACCGTAAACCTTTCGTTTAAGTGCTTAGGATTCTCAATTTCATCTAAAACAGCAATTGCGTAGTCTTGATAGCTTATATAGCTTTCACCTTTTGAATTAAATAGAAGTTGGTCTTTTCCTGATTGATAGGATCCAGTCCTTTTTCCGTCTGCATCGAATTCCGCTGAAGGACTAATAAATGTCCATGTAATATCGGATGATTCCTGTAATTCTTGTAAGTTTCGGGCTTGCCCTTTAGCTGTTGGCTTAAATAAATCTGGAAAGTCAGGTGTATCGATTACTTTGACCGTTTTGTCCTCATCTACAAAAAGACTTCCAGCTCCGCCCACAATAATTGCTCTAGTATCCGTTCCCTTTAGTGCTTTAATTAAAGCACCTCCTGCATCGACGTGTGCTTGCTCTTCTCCTATAGGAGCACCGAACGCATTCACCACTACGTTAAACTTCTTTAGATCATCTGATTTAAGGTCAAAGATAGATTTTTCAATGACCGCAACATTTTTATCCAGAAGTTTTGACGCATCTCTTACAATCGCTGTCACTTCATGTCCTCGATTCACTGCCTCTTTCAAAATAAGACTTCCCGCTTTACCATTTGCACCAATGATTCCTATTTTCATTTTATAAGCCTCCCATGATTTATTGTCACCGCTCATTTATAATCCACAACAAAACTCTAACTTCTACGTGTATTAAACCTCTTTATTTAGAATATTGTTAATAATAATTAAATCTTCCTTAGACAAATTAATTTCACTTGCTTGTATATTTTCTCGGATGCGTTCTTTACGTTTTCCCCCAGGAATAACTGCATCAATACCTTCCTGAGCTAATAACCAAGCAAGTGCTAGGTTCGGAAGAATCGTTTCTTTTTGAGCAGCAAATTCTTTTAACTTGTCAACAGTATTAAGCGTTTTTGGAAACTGTTCCCCTTGGAAAAAAGGAACCGAATTACGCCAATCCTGAGCATCTAGTTTGGAATCTTTTTTAAATTCCCCGCCTAACAAACCAAAAGCTAAAGGACCGTATGGAATAAACGATATATTGTTTTCTACACAATATGGTAATAATTCCACTTCCGCTGAACGGTCCATCATATTATATGGGGATTGCAGAACGGAAATATCGCCATGTGCATTTGCCTCTTTTAATTGTTCCAGAGACACATTAGAAATCCCAATCTCACGAATCTTCCCTTCCTTTTTTAATCGGACTAACTCTCCAATCGAATCAGCAAAAGGCGTTTCATTATCTGGGAAGTGTAAATAATATAGGTCAACATAGTCTAATTGCAAACGTTGTAAGCTCTTTTCAACCGCTTCCCTTAAATAGTCAGGGTGATTATCTGTTTTGACAGAGCCATCTTCAAACCAATGTTGTGATCCTTTTGTTGCAATTACTATATCATCTCGTTTATATTCTTTTACTACTTCACCGACTAATTCTTCTGAACGACCAAGCCCATAAATATCAGCTGTATCAATGAAATTGACACCGTTGTTTAAGGCTTCTCTTACGAAGTCTCTACCTTCTTCTTCATTTAAATTTTGAAATAAGTTATGACCCCCAACAGCGTTTGTACCTAGTCCTATTACGGATACATCAAGATTTGTTTTTTTTAGTGTGCTAAATTTCACAAAATCACCTCCTTTTGTTAATAGCCTAATCATAGTATCCTCAGTTTAAGTTGACAAAATTCATAAACAAAGTTTCATATAATGAAACTATCGCTGAATACTTTGATTTAAAAATAGTAACCGACTATACTACCAACAGATGAGGTGATCATATGGCACAAAATGAAGTATCGACATTAAAAAAAGGACTTCTTGTTCTGGATTTGGTAAAACAGCGTAAAGGCATTACCTTAAAAGAAGTAATGCATGAAATCAATCTTAGTAAATCTACGGCTTTTCGAATTTTATCAACCCTAGAAGAAATGGAATATGTATATAAACTTCAAACACAATATTTTATTCATCATAAAATGTTTTGCGAAAGTTTTGAAAAGCGGTCAGAAATGGATTGGGCTTCCTTTAACTCTATTTACCAAGTAGCGAAAAATTTAAAGATGAGTACCTATGTAGGAAAAATGGACGGAAGTGATCTTGTGATGACACAAGCAATACACGCTCCATATCAACATTCAGCTGATGATGAAATTGGAAATCGTTCGAAACTACATCAATCTGCTATAGGGAAAGTAATCTTAGCTCATTTAAAAGAAGATTCTTTAGTGTCTTTACTTAGTAAACCGTCACTCGAACCCGCAACGCATAGTACTTTTCAAGATCCACATCTATTTCGTTATCATTTAAAGGCGATTCGTGATGAAGGCTATGCATTTGATGATGAAGAGCGTATTCCCGGAATTCGTTGTGTTGCCGTTCCTATTTTCCGTAATCAAAAGGTTATAGCTGCTTTAGCAGTAGCAGCACCTGTCGATCAAATCTCTTGCAGTAATATCAAGCATATTGCTAAAAAGCTACATGTAGGAAGTAAAGCCATAACAAAGGAATTTGAAACCCTCGTCAACATATAATATTTGGAGGTCAACAAAATGAAAGTAGCAGCTATTGTAGGAAGTATTCGTAAAGATTCATATAATTTACAACTAGCAAAACATATTCAAAAGTATTATGCAGAACAATTTGAAGTAGAGATTTTAGACTTGGCTCCCCTTCCAATGTATAACCAAGATATTGAATTAGATGCACCACAAGAAGTTCTTGATTTCAAAGCAAAAGTGAAAGAGGCTGATTCTGTTCTTTGGGTAACACCAGAATACAATTCATCTATTCCGGGTGTTCTAGGGAATGCGATTGATTGGTTAAGTCGAGTAGATAAAGTTATGAATGGTAAACCATCTATTATTATGGGGTCCTCTATGGGGATTTTAGGATCAGTAAAAGCGCAGATGCATTTACGAGACATCTTATTTGCGACGGGATTGAATTCTCCAGTTTTTAGTGGAAATGAAGTATATGTAGGAGCAGTTCACGACAAATTTGACACTGAAGGGAACTTAAAAGATGAATCAACGATTGCCTTTTTAGATGGAGTTATTGAAAAGTTCCAGGAATGGATGAAACAATACGTATAATATAAATATTAATTTCACACAATTCGAAGTGTTAAGAAAAGGGGAGTTCAGTATGAGTAGGTTGGTTCCAGAAATAACACTTAATGCTGGTGTTACATTGCCGTAAAAATTTCCCAATTCAGACATCTTAATTTATTAGATCTCCTTCCTTACTATCTACCTTTTTCTTGCTCTTAGAGCATGCAAACTATTAATTTTTTTATTATCAGTAGAAGTTTTCAATAAGTACTCTTGCTCGAATAAGAATACCATTCGCCTCTTATTTTTTACTGGAATACTGTAATACAGCTTAGTAGCATCTATTTCAATCCCATACATTCCAGCATAACTAACTACTAATAATACCTCCAACCATTCTTCTGAGGAATCTTCTCTCACCGCGCTTCCGGGGATATATCCTTCCCTTCCCTGGATATAATCGTTTATCCCCGGAAGAGAAAACTTTTTAAAATAAGGATTATATTGGTAATCTTCGACACTAAGTTACAAAAACCTTTTATAAGATAGCCGAATTCACAACCTATATATATATTTTACACTATCTATTGTATTTTTTTCTCCTTATCTATCAATATAGAAAATAAGATAACTATGATTTTTATTTATGGAAATGATTAAATGTTAATTACGCTTTGGTGATATTATTTCAGGATTTTCACCACCTTTAGGCATACTATTCCCGTCTATATTTTTAAAATATAGAGGTAATCCTTCACTCAAGAACAGATTAGTGGTGGCAGGATTTTGCCTTTGGTGATGTATATGCAAATGTGGTTCACTTGAACTGCCAGAGTTCCCTACTTTAGCAAGAGGAGTACCTTCATCAACGTTCTGACCATTCTTTACTAATGCCGAGTTTTGCTTAATATGACTAAGAACTAAATATGTCTCTGTTTCCTCAATTTTGATGTATATATAATTACCTATCATTGTTTCATTTTCTTCACTACCTGGAGTAATATCCTTTTCTTTATCATAAACCCCTACAATAGTTCCTTTCACAGGAGATTCAATTTCCTTATTATAAATTCCATAGTCATTAAGATTTTTACTTCCGTTTGAATATGGTTCGATTAATAAGTCATATGCCCAACGTTCGTTTGGAACGATAGCATGAGGTTGATTTGATTCAAGATCATCTCCGCCCCATCCAACTACTAGCGTTTCATTTAGAGGCAAATTTATGGAGACTGCAGGTTCTGTAGTTTCAATTTTAGCAGGGAATGCAATATGTCCAATGTTTAAAAACCAACTAAAAGGTAACGCCATTATGAAAAATAGGGCTAACATCATGAAATAATGTCTTGTGACCTTTTTACGTCTTATAAATTTCACTAATAATAGAATCACTAAAATAAAAGATATGATAATCCCTAAAATACTCCCTGCCATTATCCCCCACCAGCTTATTACACCCATTATACCTCCAATGAAAAAAGGGCATATCCATACAAATGCTAGAATGGCTGTCATTACTAAAATAACGATTCTATTAAATAGCATAATCTTCCTCCTTAATTTAAGGTTGTTTAGTAACTTTCCTATCTTTGCTCAGCAAAACTAATAAATCATTCTGCATTATTCCTACACCTAGAGACCGTATATAATATTCTAACTAATAAAATCTAAAAATGAGACCAATCCCAAATAAAAGAATTGAGATTTCCCGCTCAGTCTCTGAGACTTCTTTTGTAGTTAAAACAACCATACCAAGTAAAAAGAGATTGATCCGATATAGTATCCACTGGTCTACTTTGGCAGCGACTCGTAAAGTTCAGATTATCTTTCGTTTGCATATCCATTTAACCAATAACCCCTCCTTTCCCTATTTTACCAGAACAGCAAAGAGAAAAGGACTTATACAAAAATGGAAAAAGAGGCTTCTCACAAGTTAAATCAACTTATGAGAAGCCTCTATTATTTTGCACTCTTTGGACAGTGATCTTGTCCCCGTGTCCTAGTATCAAGGATTGGAACAGCTTATTACATCATGCCGCCCATATATTAACCTTTAAAATAATTAAAAATACTTAATAAAAACCTTGTTGTAACAACATTTATATTGTTACTCGAAACATGAGAAGATACAATCAAAAAAACTATCGGTCACTTTTCGGATACTAAAAAACCGAAAATTTAAGTCAATGTAAAGAAGGTGAGAATACTGAGTACCATTGAAGCCGACAAGATCATAAAAAAACTAGAAGAAGAAATGCATATATATCATAAAGTAACTGAGGATTATGAAAAAATCATGCAAGATCAAATAAACATCTTAAAGAATATTATTGAAAAGTACAAACCAGTAATGAAATGGTATTTAGAAAATAATGTTGTTTTTAAACATCCAGACCTGCGTATAAAAAATGAAATTGGGCCCATTTTGGGACATGATAAAAAAGAAGATAAATTGATCGTTTACTACTATGAGAAAAGAATGATAATAAAAATAAAATTTACAGCACCATGTAAGATTACAGAAATTTATTCACTTCGTGATCTAATAAGAGATGGATTTTTCTTAGATGCCCTTTCAGGATTAAAATATATCGAAGTTGGCTATTCAAAGAATATAATTAAGTTAAGAGAGTTGATGGAGGAATATAAAAAAAATTTGAAACAAATATAATTTTGTATTTATATTTTACCGTAAAGCAATCAAATAAAAATGAAGATATTTCTAAAATAGGTGATGAGATTATGGTTTTAATAATACAGAAGAACGAGACCTAGCATACCAACATGACAACGTGATATATGGGAAGGTTTCAAGTTGAAAAAGTGATTAAAGCTATTGGTCGTAGAGCTATTTCATGAGAGCTAATAAATGATAAAGGGGGTGATAATCATGACATGGCTTTCTATAACTTTGTCCAGTATTACTATTTTCTAAAATTTGATTACAATAACTCTTTTATTCATGTATAGAAGAGAAATTAAATAACTGATCATAAAAACATACTTTCCTATTAATTACAGCAACAAAGAATTTTTTACCAGAAATTGCCACTAACTTTACCACGTGAGATAGAACAGATATTTTGATGTGAGAAAGCCTATTCCTCTTTTTTATACCGAAGAATAGGCTTTGGTATTACACGATCCACCCATATCCTTTTCTATTGATTAGTATATTTGTACTGCGAAGCAAGACTTTTTTTAGTTGACCTTCTTCAACACTAGTTCTTGATTGTAGAATAATTATATTTACTCTATAAGTATCCTAATAACAAATGAATCTTCAATTTTATAACATATAACACTTATGGAAAGGTTCAAGTGTTTGTGGTCTATTATTCTTATTTACTACTCCTTATGTACGTAACGGAAATAACTGATCAAGTTCCTCGGTTAGACTTTGTATTAATTCATCATATTCTAACTCAAACAACTCAATAATTGTCTCCGTTGCAGTTAGGATTAAATAGAGGGTAGAAAACATTACCTGTTCAACGTCAGAAGAAATGTTTTTAAAATGAGAAAACCAGTTTATATCTGTAATCATTCCTTCTTCATTGGTCTTTACAAATTTATTTATTAAGGTCGCATTAGTATGTACATAACTATTTAAAACTCGATAAGCATTTTGGTAAATCATCTCTAATCCTGTCATTCTAGCCAGTACTTCATTTGAAGGAAGTTCTTTTATCCCTTCGAGGTCAATCATTTCTTTCAGGTTATCTATCTCTTCTTTATTAATTGTGCTATGTACCTCATCACTAAAGACACCTTCATTAGCATTATGAATTGAATTTAATAACTTTAACCGTTCTTTTTCAGAAGCCTTGTGGTAATCTAATGCATTTTCATAGCTCATTGAAATATATTTAAGCCTTAATGTTTTTTCTAGCAAACTTCTTAGTAATATATTAGAGTCCACAATTAGACCTTTAGATGTCAGTATGTATATTGAATTAAAACTCTCTAACAAAGATACATACAAACTGGCTGCTGTAATTTCTTGAGCATCCTTATGATGTATATTTAGCTTAAATTTCATTGAATGGCCTAATATATTTAGCCTTCTGGCAATATCAAAATATTTATTGTGATTATGTAAGATCTCCTTTTCTATATCATTCATCTCTTCTGAGAGATATCCTTCTTCATTTATACCCATGATAATAATCCCCCCATCAAATTCTAAAATTATAAATTCTTATTATGAAACTCAGCTTCGCCTTCATTTCTAACTATATGTTTTTCTCATTTTGCTCTTTATCGAACTTAACAACTGATCCCAATCCATTTCTAAAACTTCTAGATCACAATGAAGTTGAGACATTTGTAAAACAGTAGTCTGATTTGAAGTTTCCTTCATAATGATAATTAACACCGTTGTGTTACCATATATATCACAATAATAAGCAGCCTTATCAACATCCCCTAAAAAAATTTTTCTTTCATTCTCTAGAATATAAACTAAATCACCTTTTTCATTTTTTATACTTAAATCAGGACTATATCCTTTTATTAAGTTCTTATCGTTTGACTCTATTATTAATTTTCCAACACAGTGATCAAGGTTTTTAAATACACTATCAGTCAATTCTAGACTTTGTATATTTAATTCTTTCATATTTATAAATTCCCCTTCATAATACTAGCACTTTAAATTTGCACATTTAGCAAACTGTTGTTGTTTTATTTCAGCGGTCCTCATTTTAATTTATTCTAATTTTTATGCCTTTTTATCGAAGAAAAATTTAAACCTTGCTCCTACGGATTGAACTGCTGCCCATGTGTTCATTAGAATATAATCTATTTGGATAATTTCAGGCGCTTGTGCTACCCCAAGGTTTTTCTGTCTCTTGTATTCTTGTAAAGAAAACATCTTAGCAGTAAGTCCCCATACATAAGTGATTGAATCTGGAATTCGTTGGTATTCTTTTATTAAATTCCAAATTTCAGTAGCATCTCCTGTACCTTTAATAACACGATTTCTTGTTACCTTTTCTCGTTTCCAATCGTTATTCCAAGTTTCTAAGTCATCTGGATCACGATTACTTTGCGGATGTACGTAATCAAGATTCTTTATTATTTGAGAGCAAATATCCTGAAAGACTGAAGCTGAATATTTTGCTTTTTTTGCCTTACAATGTATGAAATATATCCTTTTATTATCTGTATCTAAACCAACAAAGTCTGCTATTTCAGTGTTTAAATCAGTACAAATTAAATATTTCATATCTGTTAGCGCCTTCTTCAATTCACTATCTTCTAATTCAGCACCTAAAGATGAAACTAAATAAAACAAGGATTCCTCGGTCCATTCTTGTCTAACTTCTGTTAAAGTTCCCTTTTCACTATTTATTATCTTATCTTCTTTTAGTTGATACTCATTAAAGATAGGATCTAAATAATTTGCTTCAGTTGGTATTTCACACTTAAAAAATTCATTCCTATAATAAATGTGTGCTCCATCGGTTGTAACTATATGAAAATACTGAAATCGGTTTAAAAAACTGATTAGAGTTTCATTTCTTATGGTAAATTCCTCATTTTCAAAATATGTAATTTTATAATTGTTAACGTTGGCATTGTCTTCAAAAGCTAATTTATATTTTTTTCCGTCAAAAAAAAGATTTGTTTGGATTTCTCCCTGTCCAATCTTTAAGACAAACTTATTATCTTCTATCCTATAATTCTCGTCTTTCACTTGTACCTTTTCCTCATTGCTGTCAACTATGTATCCATCAAACTCACTCAGATTAAATGTTATTAATATTGGCTGAGTCCTTTCTGGAGTATCAACAACGGGTGCATACCGCGTAAAAAAGTCATTTATCTGACCATCTTCAATTTTAATTTTGTCTGCTATCTCTTTTATCCAATCTAAATAATCTATCAGTAGCACATAACTACTACTATCGGATACCCTACTATTTGAAAAGCCAATATACCTTCGATTTTTAGAATTATCTTCTTCAACAGTCCCTGTAATCGTGGTACAAAAATTGTATTTATCAGTAAAATCAGGGGCCATATTTTTCATATTTCTAGCATTAATAACTCTTCGGTGGATGTTATTTTGACTTATTAGCCCATTTTTTAAGGTTACTTCAGTAAATTCAGTACTGTCATTAAATAAATATTGTAGCTTACTATTACTTACAGGCTCTGCTATTTCAAGAATGCAGTTCGGTATGTAGTTATTAGTATCATAAAAAAATAAAAAACTTTCATCAATCCATAAGAAAAACAGTCCGAGTTGAACCTCAACAAAAGACTCAGTACTCAATATTGATGAGTTGCTATACTTACTGTAAATATAAATTCCTTTATCCTCGTTCGGATCTTTATGCTCTCTAAGAACAAATTCATTTGAATGTTCCTTTTGTTTAACTATCTGATGATATAAAACATCATAGTCAAAAGTAGTTCCTTCCTTTAACGAGAAGATGTTCACTCTTAACGGCATTTTATAGTACAATTTTGATTCATCAAAATCGTACTCAGTATCGAGATTTAATTTCTTTAAAAATCTGTTTGAGCCATATATGTAATCAGGTTGGTTAGATAGGAAATCATTGAAGTGATTTTTAAAATTTATTATAGGCAGCTTATTTTCTTCTGCATTATTCGTTTCAAAATCAATGTAAGAGTTCCATTCAACCTCTTGAGAAGAATCCTCTGTCCTAGCCACTACCCAACTATTTTTCAGGGACGTAGCATTATTATCTATTCGCAACACTCTACCGATTTGTTGTATTAATGACCTTGTATTATTAAAAGAACCATAGATTGCTAAAATTGCAAATTTGCTATCATCTATACCTTCTACTAATTTATCTTGAGCTAGCCAATAAATAGCATCATTATTCCTTGGGACAGTCTTGAACCTATATTTATCATCTTTAGTATCTTTAAATTGGTCATGTATTCCAACGGCATTCTCTTCTTTTTCAAATAGATATTCAATTCCAATATTTAGGTCCTCGAATGTTTGAAAACGTATTATTACTTTTGGCTCATAATTATTTTCATTAATAAAATTCCATCTTAGTATAGTGACTTGATTAATAAAATCATGAATTTTCTCCTTATTTGAAGAGAAATTTTCTTGATCAATAAATTTAAAATAAGGAACTCTTATCATTTCTTCGTCAATGGCTTCTTTTATTGAATAGTTATAATAATAAGTTTCATCAATGGTAAATATTTGATAATCATTTCTAATTGGTGTCGCAGTAAATAAAACTGTTTTTGTTCCTATACTTCTAATTGTATCACTCCACGTGTTTGCCGGCTCTTTGTGTCCCTCGTCAAATAATATTAAATCAATGGAATCTTTTAGTGAATTGAACAATTCAGGTTTTTCAGCTTTCATTTTTGTTAAACCTTGAATTGTGGAGACATATACTCTTTTTTCAGCTCTCTGATTAAGGATTTCATCAACATTATTTGGATATAGCTCATATATGGACTTACCGTGGTAAACATCAATGTTCATTTTTTTCCATAATTTTTCATTTAGTTCATCATATAAATGATCTCGGATTGCAGAGGAAGGTGAAACGACCAACACATTGTTACATCCACTAATAAAGCAGGATAAGACACCTATTACAAATGTTTTTCCGGTTCCTGTCGGCATCTTTATTAAAGCCTGGTCAGTTGAATCACTTTTTATATATTTTAATGAGGTTTCTATAGCGTCTATTTGATACTTACGCAATCGTGAACTTAACAAAGAGCGTTTTTTCCATTTAATTGAACTCAACGTCAACCATCTCCTTATAATACTCTTATCTCACTCAAGAATTCTGCTTATTGTCGCTAGATTATTCAATAACTTTTTTAGTGAATAGTAAGAAACAAATATGAAGAGACAATCACTTTGACCGTAATCGCCTCTTAAGATAAGTAATTTTTTAAACAGTATCGTTGCACTCCGTAATAAAGATTGCATTATTCCCGTTCCAACTTCCTCTAATTCAATCATAAACAATCTGTTTTGCGTCAACTACATTTTCCCAAAAAATATCTTATTTTAAATGGAGACCACTGAAAAAGTCAATTTACCGACGATATTCTAACCTAAAATATCTGATTATCTAACTTCTTACAATAAAGGGATAAAAACCAACTTTTGATCACGATATAGCCCCTAAATATCTTAATAACGAGCCTATAAATCCTTAAGAAAATCACTTTTCATACTTGAACTTCTTCCCACATATACCTAACTTCTTTTAATTTAGAATAGCTTAACTCTTCAACTATTGCAGTTAAATCTCTTGAGATACTAATCTCATTTTGAATTAATTTATAATAATATTTTCTTATTAAAATTGATAAACTGTAAATAGTATCAATTAGCTCTCTGTTGGATTCATTAAAAGACAAGTCCAATTTATCTATACTTTGCCTAAAAGCTTTAATAATTCCACTTCTATAGTGCTCTTGGATAAGAAGTGGATGATCAATTACAGATATCAATTTGGAGATAACCATGCTACTTCTCGATAAATCGAAGTACTTCAATGAATTGATTAATTCAGTAAGATGATTTGAAATTTTTACATTATTCACAGATTTTTTCTCAAACACCAATAAGAGATTAATTACATTCATTGCCTGACCTAACTCATCCCTCTTGCCAATTATTGCTCTGTTCATAAGGTTATCAATATCTGCTTCAACACTTTCATCTTTAATTACTTTTTCTATGATATCTATAGAGGTAGTTGTAACATTATTATCCTGTAAGAGGTTCCTAACATTCTTTACTTCAACTACTACATCGTTAGTATATACTTCTGACAAATATGCTTGAGCTACAAGCATTGCAACAAAATCACCTAACTTAATAAATCTCTTTCTGCCTTCTTTTTCAGTTCCGAAAATATCAAGCTTCAATGTTAGTACTCTTTTTTCGTTATCCAAATATTCATAGATGTACTTAATTATTTTTATAAAAAAATCACTTGTCCATGTAAACTCATATGAGACCATTCCTTTTTTGCCAAAATCAGATACAATTCTAAAGCATTCTATATATTCATTTATAGGGTCATCAATTGTCGCTATCCCCGAAATTAATCCCTCATTTACCGATCTAATAAATCGTGGATTTTCTAAAAAGTTCTTATAAAGGTTTTCGAGATCAACATTATCGGGATAGGGTAAATTGTCCCATATCGAGGCATAGAAGTTACTAGTTTTAGGGAATCCTAAATCACTTCTTTGTCCCCAAAGGGCTTCGGTAATTTTACTCTCATATTTATCAAGTGTAGCAACTGATTTAATTAATATAATTTTGGCAATACCCTTATCTCTAGTTACTCCATCACTTGATTCAATTTCATCAACAACTTTGTTGAAAATACCATCTGATAATTCGATATGATGGTCAATAAAAGCATCAATATTAAGAAATTCCGTTAGAAAATGGAATGGAATACTATCTGATGACAATAATTCAGGAAGATATTGTGAGAAAATATCTGTACTCATTGAAAATCGAATTCTACTAAAGAATTCTGTAAGTCTTCTTGAATCAAGGTCATCTAGCAGTTCTCTTTGTTCTATTATTTTCTCGCTCAAGTTGATTACTTTATCATCCTCCATTACGATGGAGAACCTTGATAGAATATCATAAATTGTTTCTTGCGTAATTATTCGGTTCCTTCTTTTAAAACTTTCTTCAGAATTAAATTTATCAACAAGCTTAAATAGCTGTTCGGAAATAGTCTCAATCCATCTTACATCCGATGATACTATCAATTCCCTTGTGAAGAATGCGTTTATAATCTTCATATCATTGGTACGGATTATTGATGACCATTTCCAAGTTGGAATTGAGCTTGTTGGAATTATCCCCTTTAAGGCCAATGCCAGGATTTCTTTATGATCACTAAAAGTATTCGGTAAACATAATAGATCCTGAAACATTACATATTTTAAAGGCTTAGATACAGCATCCTGTTCTTTTTTGGTTGCTGTTCCATAACTTACTTTGTATGTACCCGGATTGAAACCTGGTTTTTCACCCCTTGATTCATTGTAAGCAAGTAGAAGAGAATTACTGACATCATTTTTTATTTGATTGTATATATTTCTTACGTTATAGCTATTTGAATAATACTCTTTATCCGAGAAACTATCATCAAAAGATTCCCTTCCAGACATCAAAGATCTTGCACATAAATTTAGATATCCTTTGAGTGAAGCAGTTTTATGCTCAGAATACTTCTTCTGGGCCAGAGCCGCTGAAGCTTTTCTTAATAGTTCTTTTCCCTTTTCATCTTCTCCAATTTGCTTATATAAAAAAACCTTTTTCAACTGTATATCTAAGGCGATACTATGATTGATTCTCTCAATTTCCTCAGCAGCTTGAGTGTAATCAAATGATGCAATAAGGAACTTACATTTCTCTATCAGCAGTTCTTCTTTAGAATAGCCATCTAGATTCGATGATGCCTTCTCTATTTTTGACAACGAGTGAATATAATCTTGATCCCTGCCATCTATCCGGTACATTTCCAATAAATAGAGAGCTACGTCAACCCATGATGCAAGAAGAGACTTTTCAGTTTTCAATTTATCTTCATTAAATGCATCAATCAAGAATTTCACTTTATTAGCTTCTGGATCCTCCAAAATTGAGTAGCCTCGCCTCAATAAATACACAATCTTTGATAATGTATTAATTTGCTGGATACTCGGTTCTAACTTAAGTAGTCCAGTGAAGTGATCTTTTAACGAGTAGATGAATCTATCTGTTTCATGGGTATTTGGGAAAGCCAAGTAGCCATTTGTCTTATCCTTCATTCTAGATAAAAATTCTTCCATAGTTTCAAAATATTTATTATTAATAGATTTGTGAAAATCTTGTTGAGACTGCATGTTCTTATAAGGAACTGGTTCAAAGATTTTATCTTTTACTTGCCCATACTCAGTCAACTTATTTAAAAAGGCTTCTAAAGCTTCATGATGTCCCACATTGTTTTTCTCATCGAACATATCCCCAATATCTATAATTGTTATGTTCTGGTTCTCAAGTGTCATTTTCTCGGAAGAACTCATGTTTTGAAATAAACCAACTAAATAAATAGCAGGACAGTTTTCTCCCATATTGTCCCTAAGCCACCCAAGCCAACTCAGAAAGTTTGGATCATCTCCAGAAAATCCGATTAAACATAATTGTGTTTCAAGCATGGCTTGTTGTACTGTATTTACAAGTGGTGCATATTGAACTGGATAGGTACGATAATCCTCTTCACATATAATGTAGTTTTTTGAACTATCGACACTACCGTGAAGTTTTATTATTCTTGGATGGGTGCTTCCTGGCAGATCATTTTGATTTGTTAGGATTTTGTAGTTGAATTTCACGTTAATCTTATCGATAGTTCTTTCCAATAAAGTATCGTAATTGGTGGTGAATACATCCCTCCAATTCAATGAAAGGAGCTTCTTGTGCAGATCGCCTGGAATGTACTTATCGTCATTGATGTTGTTTTCAATGAATTTGTTAAGTTTATTTCTTCCAAAAACAGATTTGAACTCTTCTGCTAATTTCAATACATTTTTTCCTGAAGTCTTCTTGATCTTTTGAATTTTCCAGTCTTTAATGTCTGCTTCATTTCTGGGTTTCTTATATAACACTTCAAACATAGATACTGCAAGTTCTTCCCAATTTGGGGCAGAAGTTTCATCATCAACTACATCAGCATTCTTTGAAAATCCTGCACCTACCATGACTGATGCAGCACCATGTAACGCTGGATCATGAAGTCTCTTAGCAATATCTTCAATGTATGAGTAAATCAGTGTTTCGCTCAAATTATTGCCTCCATTCCAATAAATATTTCTTCCATTATTTAGTTCGACTACATTTTATCATATGGTATATACATGAACCACTTAACATCGTTAACGAAACTACCTCCTGCTTTAAAGTGGAGCTTAGTCATATATATATAAATGTCCAGAATATAAACTAGCAAACACAGTAACCATGACAATTTTAGCGGATTGTATATTTCAAGGTGTTTTTTCATTTTATATGGTTTTCAAACATAATTTAAATTGAGTTATCCTAAAAACCAGACACCAACACCTCTAAATAAAAACAAGTAGCAGAAAAACTTCACTTACTTATAGTGCGTATAATTTCAGATAATTTGAAAAACATAACCCAATTTCAATAGACTTTGCTGATTCTTCTTCATTAATTCGGATCGACTCTGTTGCGCAGTAAGAGTCAACTATGCAATACCAAGGTAAATCTATCTTAGGCATAGCATTAAATGCAAAAAAATATTCTTTGGTAAAGCTTCTGTCATCTACTGGTACAATCTTTGGCACTCTGTGGTAAAAAGTTCGAATACTTCAAAAATTGTCATAATTAAAAATCGAAGTATACTTTTAAATGTTCCATTCATCTAGTATTACTACCTTGTAATTTTCAAAATCTTGGTCTGTTGGTTGATCATAATTAAAAATTATATCAATTAATCCATCATAAAAATAATCTTCATTATCCAAAATAATTTGATTATGTTCTTCAAGACGCTTAATAAAATAGTGATATGTTTCTCTTGTATTAAATAAAAGACACATGGAATTCATACTATTAATAAAATCATTTTCTAAATTGAATTTAAAGGAATCAGGTACTCTCCATTCACGTTCATGTCTCCAATCTATTATTGTTGTTTCTAAATCATATGAAATAGCAGGTTTACTCCATCCCCAAAAAAGTTTTCTATATAAGGGTCTCTTCGTTTAAGATTAAGATTTACAATTCTCCAATATTCCTGTTCGTTAAGATTTAAAAGTTTCTTAGCCTTTTCTTTTTCCTCATATATTACAGGGCGACCATTATTCTCATATATATAGAATGGATCAAAACAAATTCCTACTCCACAGTATCGTATTGGTGCTCTTCCTTTACTTTCAATAAATTTAATAATATTATCTTCTACTGTGCTTCTTATAGAATCAAAAGGTAACTCTTGAAAACAAGTAGCTTTCCTAGGACCAATTATAAATCCTGACTGTGTACTACTTCCCCATATCTCTTGTTCAGCCAAAATGTTTATTAAGTTATCTACTGCGTTACGATGAATCATTCTATCCTTTTCCCATTTTTTTAAGTTTGATTTTAGTATTTGCTCTAAATCTAATTTACTTGGTTTGGTTAAATGCGTTATATATCTTGGCAAATCATTTCTTTTTAAAATTCTTTTATTCCAAGAGATATAGCTAGCCCCTTTATTATCCCCTTTAACTTGTTCTTCTTTATAATTATTAAAATTCAATGAATTATCTCCCATCATATTTTTTAACATTCTGTTCTTAGTGATATTAAAATTATAGCTTTATAAAGTAAAAAGATTTGAGTATGTCACTTTAGACGCTATCTTGCACCTGTTTTAATTGAAATTTTGCATGTAGAACATAATCAAATCTCAGATATTTTGTAAGCTAAGTGGAATTATAAAAAGTCGAATTCTTTATGGTAAGGTTCGACTTTTTATAATTCCACTTAGCTTATTCAATTAAAGCACCTTTACTTTAAGTACATTTCTTTCGGATTCACAAAATCTTCTGTATAAAAGATTTCAGTTTAATGCAGAATCGTTGAGTTTTACTATAAAATAATTAGCTAATTTGTTTTTGGCCTTACTCATTCAAAATTCTCACTCAATTGTTATACACATGGCTGTTTTCGCAATCTTTTTAGTTGAATAATTAATTTCTCTACTTATCTTGTTGTGTGTTTCTTAGTTCATCATATATACAAAAATCATCATTTATCTTAATTGCTACCAGAATAAACAATCGTAAAAAAATAAAGTAGTTCTGATTATGTATTCTGTCATCATTGTTCGTATAAGGTTGCGTATGGCTATACTTATTCCTTAAATCTAATCCATTATTAAACTGCGATTTGTTAAGAAAGTAATTAATATAGTCCTGCTCTGGTCTTGAAAAAAGTGAACTCTCAAGTTGAACAATATCTCTTTCCTCAAGCTTATCAATTATTCCCCTTCCCCGTTCTGAATATTTCCAATAATTTATTACTTCATTGAAATATAAGTCCATTAAAATGTTAATAAGTAATTTATCAATAAAAACAATTTTTCCTTCTTTATTAATTGATAAATATTCTTGATCAACTAGCCATTTGATATTAGAAGCATCATAATCTGAATAATCATTAATTTTAACTCGTTCTTGAGATAACAAATCATAAAAGTTATGATAAGTTTCATTAGAACTTTCCAAATAACCTAACCCACTTTGATCAGAAAACAGTAAGTGCGTTGCAGTTTGGAATTCCTCTCCATTACCATAAACATATTTTTTTTCAACTAAGGAAGGTATGTATTTGTAAATTAAATGTTCAGAGCGAATCTCAAGTAAATCAAAGTCAATTTCTCCTTCTTCCACAAATAGAGAAAATTGTTTCAGAACCGACTCCATTGCAGGCATAATATTAGAACATTTTTCTAGCATAGTAGATTTCGTTGATGGCATATTTAGTTTGAAATTTCGAGCATTAAATTCATCAGAAAGGTACTCGTTAAAAGAACCACTCGACAAGTTCTTCTAATCTAATTCCTAAACCAAATAAAACATTGTAGTAACCCGTTAATTGAAGTAGTGATAAATCATTTCTTTGTTCATATTCTATCCCTGTTTTATAAGCATTTTGAGATGTAGTAAATATGTATCTTTCAAATACACCCATGTTGTTAAACTTATTTACAAGAGTAAACCTCATGTGTAAGTCCACAAATTCAAATAAATATATAAAATTATTTAAAAGCGTAGAATTATCCATATTTTCTTTTATCCATTTTATACTGTAACTCGCATTCAATTCATGATTTTTCATTTCGAGACTGACATTTTCTTTCTGCGACTCAGAAAATTCTACTTTTGTTGCCATTTCTATACCAGAATTCTCTTTAAAGAATTGTTTTTCTAAATCTTCAACTTTTCTTTTTGCCTTCAGCAAAGTTTTAGGAGATATTTCAAGCTTATCTTTACTACTTTGAATATTAACAATAAGCCGTAAATAATTTATGTTTGGTTTTTCACTTTCAATGTAGCTATTAATAATGTATTCTTTGTCTTCTTTAATTAATTCTTTTGGAAAAAATAGTGGGTCCGGTTCACTTATATGCCTCATTTCAAATCTATCTAACAATAATTCAGCAGATGAAGCATCTTCTAGCATATAATCTCTAATTATGGCACCAAAGTGTTCTGTAATTCTTTTGTGTTTTAATAATTCATACAGTTTTACTTCCATCGTTTTAATTAGCTCACAAAATTTAACTTCTGTGATTTTTTCATAGACTTTAAACTTGTCTATCAATTCCCAAAAATCATCTTTATAACTTATGTCTACATCCTCATATCTCTTTATCATAGTGTCTTCATTAATAGCTTTTATACACTTTGCTACCATTCCAAAACATGAATTTACTGTATTCTGGTAACCCTTAAACTCGGCTGTTGTCCAATCAGTTAGAAAGACTTTATTATCAAAATATTTTTTTATATTATAAAGTTCAATTATGTCATTAAAATCTTGTATTTCTCTTCCTGTTTGGTATTCTTTTATCACTTTTTCACTATTTCTCAAGCTATTACCATACATTAGATCATTAATAGAATAAAACTTAACCCTTCTCATTTTTAAACCTCCAACAACTAAATTTCATTTTATAGACATAAATAACTTTCAAGAAAATCTATCTCATATGGTAAAAAGTATGACTTTCTAATCAAAACTAAAAATATATATTCCTAAGATTAAAAAAAGGGTCCACATTATGTTAAATTTACGAGCTTGTCTTTTTTTACATAAATATATTTTATCATTTTTGTAACTACAATTGTCTAATTTTCCATAAAATTGTATATATCCCACAACTAACTAGAAACGCTGTATATCATTTAAATTTATTACTCAAAGAAAAAGAGTGCGATAACAGTATTTTTCGCACTCTAAAGTTCAGGTTATTTAGCTATCTATCCAGTTGCTACACAGGGTAAGTCCAATTACATTCACTCTTAATGAAGGCTGCATTGTTTTTAAATTAATATCCTATATTTCCCCACACTTTTAAAGTCCACCTCTTTTATACCTGTATTAACCTTAAATATCTTATGATGCCCTCTCATAGCTATAATATATCATCGGTAAGGTGCTTTGTGTCCATTTCCCCTGTTAGAACTTTTCTGATGGCTTCTTTGTCCTTTGTAGAGGGTTTTAAACCTTCAATCTCCAGTTGGTACTTTATTTGTTTCCAATGTTCTTCAAATTCTTCTGCAGTGATTGGTTCGACTCTTTTCCTGATTGATAACTCTCCTTTCTCATAATTCCATTTCATTTTCTTTGTGTAATGTTTTTCCTTTCATCTTAGACTTACTTTTACGCTTTATTTCATCTACATCTTTATCATTATTTTGTGATTGATTACCTAAATCACCAAATAATTTAGCTACACCACCGATACTTGCAGTTGCTTCCACAAATTCTTTATCATACAAATGAGAAATATCTTTCCCTACTTTTGCAAGATCCTTCTCAACTGTCTTTAGATCCTTAGAAAGTTCACCTGTTGCTCTTTCGTCAAGGTGCAATTCAAGCAATTTCCCTTTTAATTTAGTTGGTATTCGTTCAATTAGTTCAGTAGGTTGATTTTGATACTTAAAGGACAAGGTTTTATTCAATCTAACATCTAATTCGTATTTTTGATTCTCTCCTTTCTTCACCTGATACTTAGCGATTTCGAGCTTTAATTTGGCATCATATATTTTATCCTTTGTTGCTCCTTCACTATAAATCACTTTATACTCTTTGCTGTACTTAGAAACAGTACGATTAGCAATTAATAAGTTATGTTGATTTTCTTGCAAATCCTTCTTCAAATCAATGTCTTTTGACCATTCAGAAGTGTAGTGTTTCATTACCTGTGTATCTTCAAATTCTTTTATACTTTCATGTTTATAACCTGTTTTTAGATAATCCTGAACATATTCATTTTTTAAGTCACTTATTAATTTGTTATGATCCTCTTTAATATGGCTGTATTGAGGATAAACTTCACCAAATTCTTTGTGAAGGATTTCTTTTTGTACTTCAAAAGCTATATCGCTGTAATATTCAGCTTTTTTATATGCTTCAATATCTCTTTCGTACTTATTAACTTTACTATTAATAGTTCTATTTTTTTGACCTTTTTCTTCCTCAAATCTTTTTGGTGACAATCCATATCGTATAGCCCTTATGTGATCAACTTTATAATCATTTTGTGCTTTATCCAACATGATAGCTTCAACACCTAGTTTTTTACCTGTTAGATCTATGGCTTTACCCCAGTCTTTCACAGTTTCCATGTTCTTTTTAGCACTTTCATATGTTACATAACCATGAATACGTTTAGCAACAAACTCCAAGGCCTCTGATTGTTGATTTGATAATGGAAATTTGTTTCTAACATGCGGTATATATTCTTCGTTAATTTCTTTTTCTAAAGCATCTTTATATTCTTCTAAACTAATAATTTCTTTCTCTAATATGTCTTTTAATTTTTTAGTATCTCTTATATCCTGATTAACCATTCCCATATGTGTAACTGGCTCGTATTCTTCACTGTTAATTTGTGCTTGAATTTGCGCTTCTTGTTCAGCTTTCCATTCATCATAAGTTAATCTATGAGTAGCGTATTTATCAATTCCTTGTTTTTCATACGATTCATGCGAAACAGAATTATTTACACCTGCTTCTTTGTAAAATTCATTAACTTTTTCAGCCCAATTTTCACGCCATGATTGTAGCGATTCTTTTTTATCCCAATCAGTGAGCTGAATTGTTTTTGATTTAATATTTCCGTTTTCTGTTTTAGTTTTGTTTCCATTTTCATCTAGTACATATACTTTCTTTTGTTTCTTCCCCCATGAACCATCTTCATTAAATGGTCTAACCGTTAGCATAATATGTGCATGAGGATTATGTTTTTTCTCTCTATGTATAGCAATATCAGCTACCATACCTCGATCAACAAAGTTTTCTTCTGAATAATTTTTAACCAATTCTATTTGTCTTTCATTAGATAATTCTTTTGGTAATGCAACACGAATCTCCCTAGATAAACGACTATTTATACTACCTTCAACTTGCTCTACTTCATTCCACAATTTTTCACGATCATAGACAAAATCAGGCGCATGTTTAGGAGCTAATATCATGGTTTCAGGTTTAACTTCTCTTGTACGATAGTTTTTATATTCCTGATCATCTTCACACCATAATTTTTCACCGCTGCGATAAGAAGCAGAAGCAACAGCTGATTGACCTTTCCCTCTTGATATAATGTTAGCCGATAGATGATAATAGCCCACTTTTATTAGCCCCTCTCTTATGATTATTTTAATCTTTGTATTCCACGAAGTGCTATTTGCGGAGCAAACGGAAGTTGGGCGATTTTCCCCAACACCCACGAATACCATTTCTTGATGGTATGTAAGTGGGCACTCGAGTGATTTTTGAACTCCCAGGGGTCTGACAAAAACCTGGGAGTTCTTCTTAAATTTTATTAATAAATGATAGAATTAATTAACTATATCAAATGAAAAATCTATTTGAATTTGGTGATACCAGCTTAATTCTCATTTGTTCTTTTTCTCTATTTATATGCTGTAAATATTCTTTTTTATTTTCTTAATTATCAACTATATTTAGAAATGGTTATAAAGTTTCTATACAGCTGTTTTATTATTTACTTCATTACTCTAATAAGTAAAATCTGGCTATCCATCTTACTGCTAAATTGTATTTCAATACTTTTAAATCTTTAATCCCTCCCTCTTTTTTGTTAATTATTATATTGTAATTATCTAACGCATTGAATGATGGTAGAAGGTGTGCATCTTTTGACGCTTACTTTTAATTAAAAATTTACTTACTCTTGGAACCATCTTCTTCTAACCAGTTGTAATATAATTCTCTATTTTCTCTTGATCTCTCTTTTGCTTCTTCTCTACGTTCCATAGCGAGCTTGTATTGATGTTCTTTTTCTTTTTGGTACTTTTCCATTGAATCCGTCTGTTCTGCTCTCATATGTAGCCCATTTGCGAAATATAGAGGGAAGTTGTTGTGATTATCAACTACACCTTGATCTTTCTTTTCCATCATGTGTCTGTATTGACTTTCAAAATCTTCTCTTTTAAAAAATGTTAAACCAGTTTGATAGGTTTTTAGGATTGTTTGAGTGATTGTTTCAGAACTAAATCCTTTATCATGTAGATAATCACCTAATTCTCTGAACATAAAATGTTCCTGAATAATACTAAGAACAGGATCTTGATTTTCGTTGTTTGATGAATCTAGTGAATCTTGTTCACTTGTATTTATATTATTTATTTCTTCTTCTTCTTTAGGTTTTATATTTGGTACATTATAGTGAGTATTTGATACATTAACATGAGTATTTGTATAATTAATGGGTTTTATTTTTTTAACCCTCAAGGGTAAAAGTTTTTTAACAGTTACGTTTAAATTATTTTTACCCTTTGTTTTAACGGTAATTTTATTATTTTTATTAATTTTATAAAGGGTAAAAATACTTTCACCCTTTGATTTAGAGATATTTTTATTTTTAGTATGATTACTATTATTCTTTCTGATTTCCCCACCGATTCTGCCGTATTTTGCAGAATTTGATGAATAATCCGTATCATAATCTCTATATTTTTTTAACGGCTTTACAGATAATTCAAATGAATTTCTAGGATATTCATAAACTATTATATTTTTAGGTTTAGTACCTACTTTGGTACTTGCTTCCCATTCAGCAATTTCTATAAGTCCGTAATTCCATAATGGCTTAACGACATTAGCATAAAAAGTTGGGCTAGATATTTTGAAAATATTAGTATATAGATCTTCAAATGACCTAGGAACTGTTGATTTATTACCATATTTATCTATCGCCTCATCTTTGCGATCTACTAAAGAAAGTAATTTTAGCCAGTAACAAAATGGTTTTGCACCTAACTTTTCAATCCAGTCATCGGCTACAACGAAGTGAAGTTGTGGTAATCTTAATTCTTCTCTTGACCTTTTTTTTCCTTTTTTAATAAAAGCATCATCATTCATTGTTATAGATCTCCTCACATCTAGTAAATTATTTTATTATTTGCTATAATGTGAGTAAGCTTTTTGCTGTCCTCTCCTGTTTAGCTTCCCGGCGAGTAGGAGGGGTTTTTCTATGAAAAGCTCACTCTTATACATTAGTATCTTCTCCATTTTGAAACTTTGCAAAAAATTTAAAATCATTATTTTTCGCATTCATATTAGCGGTAATGTCATCTAAGAACTCATCCACATCTGCTTGTTTGAATAGGTATTTAGTCCCGACTTTGTAATACTGAAGGCCGTTTTTAATCATAAGATTTTCAATTACAGGTTTACTAATGTTCAAATAATTAGCTAGCTCGGTATATGTTAAAAAATACTTTTGTTTTACTATTTCATCTACTCGTTCGTTAATTGCCTTTTCCAACATTGTATTAACAACTTCTTGATCTACATTAATATCAATCAAAACGTATACCTCCTTATATTGTTGATTTCTCCATAGCATTCTCAGCCTGTTTAATAGAGTCCATAATTCTTGATAATGTTTCATCTGTAGGATCTTTACGTAAAAGACGACTAAAATTCCCTTCACTTAAACCATAAGCTTCTGCTACATGCCATTGTTTTAAACCTTTTGATTTAATTAATTCTTTAATTTCATTTGCTGTCATTTATACACCTCCTCAACTTGTTACATTTGTAACTTTTAAAAATAATTTTTATGTTACAAATATAACTTATCATGTTAATGTTATTGTTGTCAACTTTAATTAAAGGTGTTATGTTATATATGTATACTTATTTATCAATACTCAATCTGAGGTGATGATATGGAAAGTAATTTATTCGGAGAATATTTAAGAAAGAAAAGAAAAGAAATGGATTTAACTTTAAAAGAACTTTCTACTGAAATAGGTTTGACGCACGGTTATATATCTAATGTCGAAAATGGAAAAATGAAAGGAAATTTAGATCTAATCGAAGGCTTACAAGTCATATTACAAATTCCCATCACGGAATCTATAATTAGACTAAAAATTGATAAAGGGGAATTGCATGTACTAGAAAATGTATTAGATAATAAAGACATTAACCACACAGATCTATTAATTGATATGTGTACTAATAAACCAGGTAAATATTATTTATTTACAAGGAGATTAATGTCTTTAAAAACACTAGATGAAATTTCTGCAGAAACAGGTTTAGCCCGAAATGAGATAATTAACATAGAAGAATATGGTCCTAAAAAAGTAGGTGATATAAATGCACTTGGTAAGTGCTATGGTATAGATGATTTCAGTTATTATTTACTGAATATAATAGAAACTGGGACGCCATTGGATAGTAATATTTTAGAGGGAATAATTATAAATAATAAAGTCCCTGATTTATATCGACTTAAGCTATTATGGCAAACACATATAGATAAAGAGCTTACTTCGGAAGAAATAGACTTAACTAAGAAATACGAACAAGATTTTACAATAGAGTATATAAAACAAAATGCAAAAAATAAAGTGACGCTTAAAAGTGATGATATTTATTTTAGATTAAATAAGTTAAAAAGAGTATCCTTTAAAGGAAAATCGCTGAGTATTTCAGAAAAAAATAAGGCTATAAAATTACTTGAACTTATCTTTGATATGGAATCTGTTGACGAAAGTGAAATATAATACTACCTATAAAAGCAGGTGCAATTCTTATGGCTAGAATTTATAAAAAGAATACGAAAAAAGGGATTAGGTGGGGCTTTAGAGTATACATGGGAACAGATCCAGTAACGGGCAAAGACATCAGAAAAAGTAAAGAAGGTTTTTTAACTCAAAAAGACGCTAAACTTGCTGCTGCACTATTTGAGAGACAATTCCATAACGGTGAATACATTCAACCCTCTAAGATTACATTTAATGACTTATGTATGGATTGGGAACGACATTATCATTCACAAGGTGCTAAGGATAGTAGCTTAAGAGCTAGGAAAATTGCTTTAAAGCATATTCTAAATGCATTTGGTAATGTACCAATACAAAAGATCACAAAAAAAGCATATCAAGACAGTATAGACCAACTAGCCAATAAATTTAGTACAAATTATGTTTCTAGTATTCATACTTCTGCCAATATGGTTTTTCAATATGCAAATGAAAATAGGTTGATTAAGGATATACCGACCAAAAACATTAAACTTCCAAAGAAAAAAGAAACAGTTGAAGATCTAGAAAATGATAACTCTATTTTTAACAAGTATCTAGAAAAGGAAGAATTAGAAGAATTTTTAACAGTAACTAAAAATGAAGGCTTAGAAGGTGATCTACTTGCTTTTACAATGTTAGCTTATACGGGCTTGCGGGTTGGGGAATTAGTTGCTTTAAAATGGAATGATATTGATTTCGATAACAAAACTTTACGAGTTATAAGAACTTATTACAATCCAACTAGTAATAAGTTAAAATATCAATTACTAACACCAAAGACAAAAACATCGAGACGTACTATATCAATAGATGAACTATTAATTAACATTCTCCAGAAATACAATAAAGAACAAGATAAAATCAAGAAGGATAACAAGCATTTTTATAAAGACAATGGTTTCATATTTACAACTAATGAAGGTTATCCAAAAACAATAAAAGCTATATCCATTCGATTACAACGGTTGCTAAAAAGAACATCTATTGAAAAGCCTATTACTCCGCATTCATTTAGACACACTCATACATCATTGTTGATTGAAGCTGACGTCCACATTAAAGAGATCCAAGAAAGACTAGGACATGCTGACATTCAAACAACGATGGATATATATGCACACATGACAAAAAACATAAAAAAAGAGGCCTCTAAAAAGTTCAGTGTTTTGATGGAACGCACATCAAAAAAACTTATTAACTGAACAACATTTATTAGTATATAGTTTTAAATATTAATTTTATATGGAACTTTACATGCTATAAAATTTTTAGACGAAAACGAAAGGAATTATTGGATGTTTATAAATAAATTAATTTATTTTCACAAAGTGGAATTAAGTCAAAATAACTTGGTTTTTAAACATATTAGAAGTCAGTATATAACGTTTCTTTCTATTATAATTATAACCTCAGTAAGCCTGGTTAGTTTATTAATTACAAATAAATTTCTATTCTTGATTGTTCCAATTTCAATATATATTTTTTCTATCTATTCAATTAATAAAAGCATTAGAAAAGTTATAAAGAGGGAGCATAATATTGATATTGACTCAGTTTTAAAGTGGACCGGGTGGAGAGAATATAAAGTTAAATTAATTAAAGTTTTTCTTGATCAAAATAATCGGCTAGAGCAATATAAAATTAAAAATTATACTGAATTCATAGAAAAAGAAGCAATAAAAAGTAAGCCAAGCTTTTATTTCTTTATAGGAATACGTGGATTTTTATTAGCATTATTTATACCCGTTTGGAATTACTTTAATAACTGGATATTTACAAACATTATAAACTCCCTAGAAGAAGGAGTAATTTATTTAACTTCATGGATACTCACTTTGATATTTTTAGGTATTTTCATAGGAACAATAAAACTAATAGCAAGTGATATCTTAGAGAGCAATTACCGTAAACTAAATGAATTAGCTTACTTACTAGAACTCGTCAACGTTTCGCTCGATGAGAAAATAATCGATAAGACCATAATAGAAAAGGTAAAATAATAAAAGTCTTCCCTCAGTTACAATAACTTGAAGGAAGACTACTAAATAACCTCAATAACTAATTTCGATCACTTTTTCGGACACTGAAATCAGTTTTCGATACTTAGAACGTCGACATAACAAGGTTTAGGAACCTATATTACATCATGCCGCCCATACTACCCTTCACTGATAAGGAAATATCTCAAAGTCTTATTCTGAAATAGCCTATAACAACTGTTACCAATAGTCACGAAACAGTAATCACAATTTTTCCTTTCGCATGGCCTTCTTCAAAATACCTAAAAGCATCAGGAACCTCTTCTAATTTAAATCTTCTATCTAAAACAGGCTTAATCAAGCCTTCTTCAAGTAGTTCTTGGAGAAAGATTAAATCCCCTTGATTTGGCCTTTGTAAAAAAGAGACCATTTTCCTGTTCCCTGTTAAGGATAGCAATGGTCCAAGCACCATTGCTTGTGCCATTTGCACACCTTTACCACCGACCATGACATACGTTCCATTCGGATTCAATGCCCGTTTATAATCAAAAATGGATCGATAACCATTAACAGCCACAATTAGATCATACTTGTTTGTTTTTTGGGTGAAGTCTTCCTTCGTATAGTCTATTATATGATCAGCTCCGATCGATCGTAAAATCTCTATATTTCTCGTACTACATACCCCCGTTACCTCCGCGCCAAAGTATTTGGCAATTTGTACTGCAAAAGTGCCCACACCGCCAGATGCACCGTAAATCAGAACTTTTTGACCTGACTGAATGTTCCCTTTATCCCTAAGTGCTTGTAGGGCAGTAACTGCTGCCATCGGGACTGCAGCCGCTTCTTCGAATGATATATTATTTGGCATTGGCACTAAAGCTTCCTCAGGAACAGCAACATATTCTGCATACCCACCCCATCCAAAAGGTTCCAGATCTCCAAATACTTTATCTCCGGATTGAAATTGCTTCACGTTTTTACCAACTGCTTCAACCTGACCCGCAATATCTCCTCCAGGTATCGTGTATTTAGGCTTAAATAATCCAAATGCAAAACGAGATAAGAATGGCTTTCCTTTTAGAACTACTAAATTACCATAGTTCACTGACGCTGCATGTATCCTTACCAACACTTGATTGTCAATGGGTTTTGGCTTGTTGATATCTTGTAATTTAAGCACATCAGGAGAACCATATTTTTTATACATGATTGCCTTCAACATAATCCCTCCTTATTTCGTTATTTTTTTGAAGTGCGCATTAAAGTGTCAATTTGTTTATATCAATATTTATGATTTTATTCATTGACTTAAGTCAATGAACAAAAACTTATTTACTTATATAATGCCATTAATGCAAAAACTTAGGAGGATGATAAGATGGTTAATTCTATAAGTCAACGAAATGCTGCTCTGACTGCTGGCATTTCACTAATTATTATGACTATTGCTGCATTTTTTTCTTCTGGCTTTGTCTATGAAAGTCTCATCGTACAAGGGGATGCGGGTACTACTTTTCACAACATCAATAACTCACAAATACTATACACAGCCGGGGTCTTTGGTTGGCTAATTATCTTGATAACGGACATATTAGTTGCTTGGGGATTCTATATCTTCTTGAAACCACTTAATAACATTCTTTCTTTACTTGGTGCTTGGCTTCGTCTTATGTATACGGCAATATTAGCCATCGCCGTGTTTAATCTAATAATGGTAATGCTCCTTACGAATAGCGCTGATTATGAATCTTTGTTTCATATCGATCAGCTCCAAGGAAAAGTGATGTTGTTTTTAGATGCATTTCATATGATTTGGTCGATGGGGTTAGTTATTTTTGGCGGGCATCTGTTAGTTGTCGGATATATTACGTTTAAATCAGACAACATACCTAAATTCATTAGCATTTTGTTGTTGATAGCCTCTGTCGGGTATATAGTTAATCACCTTTTGATTACATTTCTTCCTCAATACCAAAGTGTCATCATGGTACTTGAGTTGGTATTTCTATTACCTATGATTGTAGGAGAATTAGGATTTGGTATTTGGCTACTAATTAAAACTAAGATAAAAGTTTGATTTCTACTGCTTATCTATCACTCGCTTTTTAATTCTGCTTAATGATTCTGGAGTAATACCAAGGTAACTTGCTAACTGATGTTGGGGGACGCGATTGATTAAATCTGGTCGTTTCTGTAGAAGTGCTTTGAACCGTTCTTCCGGTGTAGAAGCAATAAATTCAGCAAAATCATCTTTTAGCTGAATGAAGTTTTCTTCTGTCATCTTGCGTGTCATGGATTCTAATTGTGTATACTTGTTAAACATGTCATTCTCTATATTAAAATCGCCATTAACAAGTAAGGAATCTTCCAAACATGTAAAACTGTATGCAGAAGGATGATCAACTTTAGGGACAATTGCTTGTTCTTCTGTAAAGAAGTTAGATGTGACTTCATTCCCATCTTCATCAATTGCATATTGCCTGATACATCCCTTCAAGACGAAGTAACACATTTCAGGAACCTCTCCCTGTCTAAGGAGAACGGTTCCTTTTTTGTATTCCTCGATCACAAGATCCTCCATAATAACTTGTTGTTCTGCTTGCGTAAGATTAGTAAACTTACTCATATACTTGAACAAGACATCTTTCATCTGCGTACTTCCTCCCCTATATAGTTGCTATTCTAATTATATTACATGTCAGCAAATACCAAAATAGATATTGGAAAGTAAGAAAAATAACCATTGGCTAACAATTCGGTTATTAGCCAATGGTCTCAGGTAAAAGTATATTAGTTGAAGGGTTTAAAGGCGAAGTGTCCCTCACTTATTTCTGTAGAATTTTTATTTCCACGGTTTGCCCTTTTGAATAACATGTGCTAACTCTTTGCTAGCATTCCTTCGTTTTTTTCTAGCTTCCACTCGTTCTTTTGCTGTTTCGTGCAAATATTTCTCTTCCTCTGTTACAGGAATAACATCTGGAACAGGAACTGGTTTACCTTCTTCATCTACGGCAACAAAAGTTAAAAAAGCATTCGCAGCAATTTTACGTTCCCCTGTAATCAGATTTTCTGCTAAAACTTTGACAAATACCTCCATGGAGCTTGTTCCTGTCCAAGTAACAATCGACTCTAAACAAACAGACTCACCTGTGCGAATAGGTGCCAAAAAGTCGACAGAGTCAGTTGAAGCAGTTACGACAGGACTCCTCGAATGCCTCATTGCAGAAATCGATGCAATATCATCAATATCCCTCATTAATTTCCCACCAAAAAGTGTTCCATGATTATTCGTATCGGGCGGGAATACATGACCAACTTTCACAGCAAGGGTTTCATTAATATAAGTATCTTCCATACTATCACCTTTTTCGTTATTTTTTATTAATCATTGTTTCTCCATAACAGGCTATTTATTAATAACTTCCCCCAACATTTCGACCCCTTTCGTTATTTCCTTCTTATCACTATAACTAAAGGAAAGACGAATCCATTCTTTACCATCTTGTTCATTTAAGAAAAAATATTTCCCTGGCAAAAAGGACACACCTTGATCTAGTGCTTGTTGTAATAATCTTGAAGTATCAACACCAGCCACCTTAATCCAAACGAAGTAACCTCCCTCCGGCACATACCAAGTAACAGACTTTGGCATATATTTTTTTAATGCAGCAAGTAATGCAGCACACCTCTCTTGATAGGATATTCGTAACGTGTTAAGTCTATTATCAAAATTATTATTCCCCAGATATGTAGCCATAATCGCTTGTGCAAAAGGATGATCTAAATCTTTTTTAAACCAATATAGGGAAGTGATTATTTCCTCTGTTGCAGCTACCCAGCCAATTCGTAAACCTGGCGCTACCACCTTGGATAAAGAACCAACATGTAGGACACGATTTTCATGATCCATTGTTTTTAACGTTACTGGCGGTTTATCGAAATATAATTCACCATAGGCATCGTCCTCTAAAATAAGGAAGTCATACTGAGAAGCTAGCTCCAAAATATGCTTCCGACGTTCTGCTGTCATCGTTGTTCCGGTTGGATTTTGAAAAGTCGGGATCGTATATACTATTTTCGGTAGCGGGAGACCTTGCTCTTTCCTTTCTGCCAATACTCTTTCTAATTCTTTTGTCTGGAGTCCCTGTTCATCAATTGGGATACTAATAAATTGACTCGTATAATTTTGGAATACTTCTAGTGCTTCCATATATGTCGGTGCTTCTACTGCCACAACTGTTTGCTCATCTACAAAAACTCGAGCAATTAAATCAATTGCCTGACATGCACCAGCTGTAACTAGAAGTGCTTTATCTGCAACTCGCATACCACGATCTGACAACCTAGCTTGAATTTGCTCCTTTAGTTTATCCATCTTCGGCGTACCAAGATAATGCAGTGGTAAATCCTTTTCTTCTTTCAGTAATTGAACAACCGCCTCTTTCACCTCAACAACTGGTACGAGATCAGGTGCTGGAAACCCTGAACTAAGACGAATACAATTGTCTGGTATATTCGGCATCCATTCACCTGGCGGATTGTTTTTTAATGCATTCTTTATGTTTTCCGAATAGAAATTTTCGATACTCATGATGATCATTCACCTTTCCTTGAGACAATAAGAAGCATTGGTAAGCACCAATGCTTCTTATTTCTATTATGACCGATTATTTAAAAGAATAAAAGGTGTGCCAATAATGCCGCGACTGGCAACGTAATAATCGTTCTTTGTAAGAAGATAATAAATAATTGAAAAAACGAAATCGGAATTTTTGATTTTAATAACAAAATACCTATTTCCGACATGTAAATTAATTGAGTAAGTGACATAACCCCAATCACAAAACGGGTTAATTCAGACTCAATCCCACTACCAACTACTGCAGGCAAGAACATGTCCGCAAAACCAACAATCATTGCCGGAGCAGCAGCCTCCGCCTCAGGTATTTGCAATAATTGCAAGAACGGAATAAATGGATAAGATAAATAGTTAAAAATAGGTGTCTTCTCAGCAATAATCAGTGCGATCGTTCCTAACGCCATCACCAATGGAATTAAAGCAAACCAGATATCAACTACATTCAATACACCGCTTTTGATAACACCACGATAACTTTTCACTTGATTCGCTTTTTCTACTGCTTTTTGTACACCCCATTTAAAACTAGACACACCTTCTGGCACAACTTCATTTATTTGCTTACCTGCTGCTTCATAATAGGTATCTTTTTTTAAAGATAAAGGTGGAATTCTCGGTACTATGACCGCCGCAACAACACCTGCCACAATGACGGTTATATAAAACTGAACAAACATATGATCAATACTTAAAAATCTAGCAATGACCAAACTGAATGCAATTGATGCAATCGAGAAGTTGGTTGCTACTACTGCTGCTTCACGCTTCGTATAATAACCAGATTCAAATTGCTGTGTTGTTAATAATACACCTACTGTTCCACTCCCCATCCATGATGCTAAGGCATCAATTGAAGAACGGCCAGGAAGCTTAAATAAAGGGTGCATGATTTTTCTTACTATAGTACCGATAAAGTCCATTAAACCAAACTGTAACAACAGTGGCATAAAGAGACATGCAAATAGGAACCACACCATTAACACCGGAATCAGATCAAATAACACTGTTCCACCTGTCGCCATTGACCAAATAATAGCAGGGCCGATTTCTGTCAATGTCATGATGGCAAATATGGCACCGATAAATCGCAAAACTACCCACAGTGGCGGAATATTAAATAAACTATCTAAGAAAAGACTACTCTTTATAATCTGCAAATTTATACATTTTACTATTAAACTACCAATAGCAGACAAACATAAAATAATTGTCATAATGAGCGGGATATAATCTGCTAACAGTGCTTGCAATCCATCTGCTAAAACGCCTAACCCAATTGTAACCTTACCACCTACCGAAATCGGGACGAGGAATAATAACACCCCAATAAGAGATGGTAGCCAGAATTTCATATATTGACTTGCTGTGAATTGTTGTTGTTCTGATTTCATGATGTTCTCTCCATTTTTTCTTTGTTGTTTCTATTATTTTCAGCAAGTTATAATATATCATTTTCTTGTATAAATATGCAACACTTTTTTAAAAGAAGCAGGGATTCATTGTTCGGTCTTTGTATAATTAGATTCAGGCTAATTGATTTATCTAATTTGTTTGCTGACTATTACAAAAAGGCTGGGGCATAAGTCAACACCTGCGCAAGGCTTGCCTTTCGCAGTGTATCCTAAGGCTTCAGCTAACTGTGTGAAGAAGAACACTTCACACAGTGGATCTTCAGCTCGCGTGAGTTTCGAAGAGCAGGACTCAAGTATCGACGGACATGACCGCACTTAGCTGATCCACAGGAGTCTGTGTATTTTGCCTAGGCTAATTCCAGATTGTTCGAATTCTCGTTCTCCCTATTTAGTTATGTTCCAATCTCAGGCAGAATATTTTCAAATTATAGGCTGCAATTTATAATTTACTGATATCTTGTAGGAAAGAACTAACACACCACTTTTTTCCCTTATTCACACTGAGATTTCTTTCATTTTTACTTTTTCTTGCCTTTAACTGTAGATAGGGCTATTGCACCTATTCCCGCTACTAAAGCGAATTTAAGAATTGGGTATTGACTTGCTTTTACATATATACTCCCAGAACGCTTCCAACCTACATTTGTTCCCCTCTCGTGTAACCCATAGCCTGCACGATATAAAGCATTCTCTTCTCGGGGGGTGGAAGGTGTGCTCTTATGCTGAGTTGGATACAAAAACACCTCTATTAATTTATCAGTGAAACGAGGAAAATAAGTTCCAAGCATCTCAAATATTTTGGCTTGTGAACCAATATGCATATCTCTTTTTGGATGTTCTGCTGAGTAAAGAATGGCCTCAGCTACTGCTTTCGGCGGATAAACCATTCCTCTATGTGCAGGTTGCTTGTCTAAATAACTTTTGGCATGTTCATTGTAAGGAGTATCGATTCTACCAGGGTGAATAAGTGTAACAGAAACAGGTGCTTTTTCTTTTTCGAGCTCCATTCTGATACTATCTGTCCATCCGTGCACAGCAAATTTTGTAGCCGCATACGCTGATTGAATGACTGTCCCTCTGTCACCAAATAGACTACCGACATTAATCAAGGCACCTGGGATACCTCTTTCCTTAAAATGCTTTACAGCAACTTTACTCCCATATACAACACTCCAAAAATTTGTTGCTAGAAGCCGATTAATATCTTCATTACTAACATCCATAGCATGTCCAAATATGGAAACACCTGCATTATTTACCCATGTATCAAAACGCCCAAATTCGTTGATTGCTGTTGCCGCAATTTTATAAACATCCTCTTCCTCGCCTACATCTGCTTTAACGAAAGTTGCAGTATGCCCTTTTTCCTTTAGCTCTTCAACCAATTGTCTCAATGCTTCTTCATTTCTTGCCGCTACAACTACTTTTGCTCCCCTTTCAGCTGCCATCCTTGCTGTGACGAGCCCTATTCCACTTGATGCTCCCGTTACTACGATAACCTGATCCTCTATATTTTTGAGCGTTAACTCATTCATTCCTTGGAATAGATGATCAAATGTCCGATCCATTTCTTTCGTATTCAACGTATTTGTTTTTTCCACCTTCTTTTTCCTCCTTTTTATTAATAATGTGTCTTACATTTTCCCTTTTAACCTACTTTTTTTATGGGCCAGAACAATACACGTTTTGAATAAGCATAATGGAAGATCGGCTTCTTAATTACTTTTCCTTTAGCAAACTCGGGCATTATATTTTCCGTTTCTATATCCACCACAGTATCTCTAACTTTCCACTTCTTATGATGAATACTCCCTTTGAATAAGAAATTATTTCGATACGACCATAGGACATACCTTTCCAGAAGCCAATAACTTAGACTGTCCCTTTCAGGATAATAAGCCTCCGATACCGGACGATAGCACACGCTTAATTCTTTTAACGATCCCTTGCGTTTGCACTCGTAATAAATAGTATCCTTTTTCTTTTTCATTTCCATTCTTGCGTATAAATATGGTAAGGAAGCAATTCTAGCTCCTAGAACAGCTGGTAGATTATCAGCATCCAAACTAAAAAAGTAAATTCCTTTTACCCCGTTTCGTTTTACATAGGTACGGACATTTAACTCCAGAAAAGAACGAAGGAAAGGAATCGGGGGTAGCTTTCTAAAGTGCATGTTATTTATTTTGAATGGAAGGACAGTAATCCAAGCACTTCCTTCATAGGTATCTATCTCTAAACCATCTGGGATATGTCGTTGCACTACCTCTTTGTCTATAGGTAAGTGAATAAAAAGTAAGTGATCCCACCTTTGCGTCATTAGCCAATGACCAGGTGGTAATGAGCAATCGCGATGTTTTGTACTATTAAGAATATCGTTATACATTTCCGTTCTCCTTTTTCCGATAGTTGACACAAGTCTGGTTCCGTTGTAGCTTAATTTCCCTCATTCTTTTCTTTTCCTTATACATCTATTTACCATTTTTAATAGATTAAAAACATACTTGAGCAGGATTAAAGAAAGTGAGAGTTTTAGCATTCTAAAATTCCTTCAAGACTAAATGTTTTATTTTAAAAATGATGGGAATAAGCTTACTAAGTTCCAATAGCTATTGCCTTTGGAAGAATGAATTAGCAAAATATAAAAACATCAAAGGAGGAGATTCATAATGGAACATGGCAAAGCGTTGGCAATAAAAGGTTTGATGACAATCCTAGTCCTTTACCTAATATTAGGTTTGGGATATGAATTCTCATTTGGAAATGTGTTATTAATTACAGTCATTCTTGGTGTTGTTTCCTACTTGCTGGGGGATCTTACTATCCTACCTAAAACATCAAATGTCACTGCGACGATGGCAGACCTTGGGATGGCTTTTGTTGTAATCTGGCTTCTCGGAATGGGGCTGACAGATCTTTCAACTGAAACTCTCGTGGGAGTAGCTATCATCTCAGCTGCAATCTTGGCACTAGGTGAGTACTTCTTCCATCAATATATTTTAAGAAAAGGGCTAGGCACAAGGAAAAGGTATCAACTATCAAATGAATATTAATTGTTTATGAAAGGTTATCCTAGATAGGATAGCCTTTCTATTCTTTCATCTCCCTTTCTTTATTGTTCTCAACTCCCTCACAAGGGGAATTACAATATGTTTAAAGGATTAAGAAAAAGCGCAGAGCGCCCGCTTAGAAACGTAGCGACTGGAACGAATTAACTGAGATAAAGGAATCACGGTGAGTTTACGAACCGATGATGACTTATCGTAGGGCAATTCGTGAAGTCGCCTAGTTTCTGGGCGCTCGGAGCTAGACATCTGCGCAAAATTTATACTTTCTTATCTTATTATAAAAACAGAGGCTAACTATATAAAGTCAATAGTTAGCCTCTTTTCAATTCTATTTAACATGTGTTTTCAAAAACGATAGAGATAACATTCGTAATGTTAAGGTGATACATTATCTTCAAAAGCTTCAAGATTTGTAACTGCTCTTTTTAATTCGTGTTGACATTCTTCCACGCGTAGTTGGGCATTAAATAGCGGCTCCATCGAGGTACCACTTCCATTGATCGCTTTGCCACGCGCATCTTGAATTTGTTCTTGTACTTCTCGTAGCTGTTGTTGTAGTTCTTTAATTACATCGATATCAGCTGAATTTCTCGCATCACGCGTGGCTTTCTCCAAGTCATAAGAAACCTTAGAAAGTTGTTCAATTTCATGTCCGTTTTGTATCGGCATGTTCCATTCCTCCCTATTCATAGTACTTCTTATACTTTCTGCAAAAAGCTTAGAAATACTCATAGTTGGAGGAATTAACGCACTGCTTTATGATCTTGTCTCCTCTTTCTCTAATGATTGATATAATTGTTCAGAGAAAATTGGTAAAGCAAAATAAAAAGTTGTCCCTTTCTGCTCCTTACTTTCCACCCATAAGCGACCATTATGACAAAGAATAATTTCTTCGCTAATAGCAAGACCTAGTCCATTACCTTGCCCCCTACTCTTTGTATAATACCGGTCAAATACATAGGGAATATCTGATTGGGAAATACCGGCTCCTTCATCTTTCACAGCGAAAATAACTTCATTCGATTCAGAAATGGTTAACGTTATTTCAATCGTACCTATATCGGTATGTTTAATGGCATTGGAAACTAAATTCGCCATCACTTGCTCCAATCGCATCACATCGACTTCCACTAACGGATACTCATCCGTACAATCAGCTTCGATTCGCTGGCTAAAATCAAGACCAGCCTGTTTGATTTCTAACTCGAACATATGACAGAAATGCCCATACAATTGGTCGACAGGAATGGCTTCCATCGAAAAGTTCATGTTTCCTGATTCTAGTTTGGATAAGTCGAATAAGTCCTTAATAAGCTTATCCAAACCGCCCATTCTATTTTTTATGATGTGTAAGTATTCCTTTTGTTTTACAGGATCATCCACCAATCCATCTAATAAAGCACTGACATAGCCTTGAACTACCGCAACTGGTGACTGGAGGTCATGTGACACATTTGAGAGTAAGTGTTTCATTTTCTCTTTTGAATTGTTCAATTGCTGGTTAACCTCTGTTAATTGTTGATTGGTTTCATTTAATAATGCTGTTCGTTTACGTACCTTTTCTTCTAAATCGGCATAAAGATAAGCGTTAACAATCGATACTGCCGCTTGAGATGTAATAAATGTTAATAAACTTAATCGCTCATGGGTAAAGACATGTGAAGATTTATTGTTTTCCATATACAAAACAGCTACAAGTCTGTCCTGGTTGACAATCGGGAGACACAATAGCGATTTTACCTGTCTCTCTTGAATATAATGATTTTCGATAAAAGGTCCCTGTTCTGCTGCATGGTCTAATACAACCGCTTCCCTACTATTAACTACAAAATGAACGATAGCTGTTGATACATGAGAGTGATCCTCTAGTGGTTGGGGCTGATCATATATTTTTACGTCTCCATCCATATGATTATAGGCTACCAATTCAAGCTTGTTTTCTTTAGGCAACAGAAAGGATGCATGCTCTGCCCCTGCGTAAGTTAAAACCATTTCCATTAATCGGCTAATTAATTGATTTAAAACCACTTCGCTAGAAATGACTCGAGCCGCTTCAAAAACTGCTTTTGTTTCTAAGCTTTCCTTCATGTGATAGTTGGTTGAGAAACTCGTGTTGATTTGTAGTAACAAATCTGGATAAGTTTGCTTGACTTGTTCTGCGACATGCACGGCACCCCAATTAATATAACCGTTATAGGCCTCTGTCACAAAGGACTTGGCAGTTTTGGGGAACTGTTTTGCTAGATAAAAATTTGCCGCACAGTGATTGGCGATTGCTACATCTTGGAGGAATCCATTCTCTTCTGCATTTTCTATTGCTTGATGATAATTCACGATCGCCTGATTATCCTGACCAGCCAGTTTTTGATATTCAGCAAGAATCAGTAAATACTTATGCAAATAGTTAGTTGGAGAGTGTTTTGCCCAATTTTGTAATTTCTTCAAGTTAGACTTTAACTTACTTAAACCTCTTCTTCTCGTGATCTCTTTTTCTTCTATTAACTTTATAATCCATAGTGAATGGTACAAAAAGTAGTCTGGTGCAACGATTAAAACCATGGTATTGTCTACGAGTGGTTCTAGCTCTTCGATCAGTGATATTGCTTTAGAACGGTGGTTAAATAAATAGGCCATTTGCAAGCGAGTAGTCTTATGAATAATTGCAGCTGATTTATCATCTGTGAACTCGGAAAACTCCCATGTTGGCTGTTTCTCCTGTGAGGAAAGTACATCAATCCATTCCAATAACTCACTTAAATAATCATTGGAAATCGCATATTCATGTTTCTTTGCAAATGTTAACTGTCTTTCGATTCCTTCCTTAACCTGTTCTAAGTTATCTCCCTTTAGATACTGTGTCAGGCCAATGAATGCACCAGTAGCACCAGCTAAATGTAAATTGCCTGATTCGATACAAAGCTGCTGTGATTTCTCTAAATATTCTAAGCTATAGCGGATAGGCTTTATCCAATGATTAACAAAAGAACCAAATACAAAGTAAACTCGTGCTTGTAATGCACTATCTCCAGACTTTTCTACATGTCGAATCGCAAGACTTCCAAATCGATAACTTCCTTCGTAATCACTAAATCCAGCACTTAATGTCAAAGCATAATTGTTGTAAACAAGTGCAGCTAGATCCATATCACCATATTTCAAGATTAACCGGAGTGCTCGCAGCATCAAAATCGTTGCTAAATTTTGATCAAAATGATATGTCGGCGCATTGGAATTAATGAGGGTTCGCATAATCAGCTTTTGATCTTCATCTGTTACGGCAGGGAGCTTAAGTAAATCTTCTTCCCGTTTGTTTGCTAAAGCAAGCTTTGTTAACAAATATTCTTTTGCTACTAGCGCTTTATTCGGGTTATCCTTTATTTCAATACCATATAGCCGCAAACCATTAAGCCCTGAATTTGTCGCTTGTTTCACCTCATGGATATGGGTGTACAATGTTATTTTTAAATTGTAAATATACAACTTTTCTTGTGAGGTTTTTGCTTTTAGTAATGTTTCTTCAAAAATGTCTTCTGCTTTTTCAAAAAATTGGTTAAGGTATAATGATTCGCCGTATCCCACCATAACAGCATATGTCTCCTGATAATCACTCTCCCACTTATCCTGAGGTAATAATTGAAAAGCATTCTGATAAAATGTTAATGCTGATTTAAATGCTGCTGCACGCTTTGCTTGTTCGCCAGCTATACGATTCCATTTGATTAAATCGCTTAGTTGACCTTTAGTTAGCCGAGATTGACAGAGGTTCAAATGGTTCACAATCGAAAAAATGTGATCTTCCATTTCATCCGTGGTCAAATGACTAATTAATTCTTCTGCAATCAATAAATGAGTTTGCTCGCGTTCTTCTGTAGACATCGATGTATAAAATGCTTGTTGAATCTTATCGTGTAAAAACCGATAGTTTGGAGGGTTTTCATCTAGTAGCTGTTCATTCTCATTGGGATAGACCCATTTATAACGGGCATCTAGCGGGAGGATAACCCCTTCTTCTAAACCATTCCATAATTGATTTGCTGTTGTTACATAACTTTCCCCAGCGATAGTTGCCAATAATTTAAGATTAAACTGACTTCCTATACAAGCAGCCAATTGTAATAGCTTTTTCGTTTCTGCTCGTAACGTATTGATCTGCTTCATAATAAAATCAATCATGGAATCTGTCATCGGAATCTCTTTCAATGTGGTAAGGTTAATTTGCCAAGTTGCTGTACTTAAATTAAAATGAATCATTTTTTCTTGATTTAACAATTGTAATAACTGAATGATAAAAAAAGGATTTCCTTTTGTAACACGATAAGTTAACTCTACCAATGGTTCCGCATCTATTGCTTCAAGAGAAAGAATTTCCTCTATCCATTGTTCGATATGGGCCTTTGCTAAGGGATGGACAGGTATAGTAGATACATGTACTTCAGTTTGATTGATTTGATTGACAAACACTTCAAAAGGATGCCCAACTGACACTTCATTATCACGATAAGCACCAATAATCAGTAAATTTCTTCTGTCTGGATTTGTTAGAAGATGCTTCATTAAATCAATCGTCGCACTATCTGCCCATTGTAAATCATCGATAAACAATACAAGTGGATGTTTATCAGTAGCAAACACCTCAACAAACTTTCTGACCGCTAACATGAAACGGTTATGGACGCCTTGCGGTGGTAGTTCAGATCCTTCTTCCTGCTTTCCAATCAACCATTCAATTTCCGGGATGAAATTTGCGATTACCCAAGCATTATTGGCCAATGAATGAAACAGTTTAGCTCTCCACCTTTGAATACTTTCCGCATCCTCCGATAAGATTTGCCTTATTAAAGACCGAAAAGCTTCAATAATCGGTGCATAAGGAATATGCTTCTGATATTGAACAAACTTACCCGAAATAAAATATCCTTGTTTGTTTAATAATGGTCGATGAAGTTTTTGAACCAAGGCAGTCTTACCTATACCAGACGGACCCGGGAGTAATACTAGTGCAGGCTTTCCATGCTGAACATGCTCAAACTTGCTGATCAACTCCTCCAGTTCACGATCTCTGCCATAAAGTTTATTTGGCTTCTCAAGCATCGGACTAGCATCATGCTCTCCTAATGAAAATAACCCTAAGTGATTATTGGAATAAAAAGCATGATAACATTTTTCTAAATCTTTCTTTAATCCGTAAGTACTTTGATACCTTTGTTCCGGGACTTTAGCAAGTAATTTCATAATGATATTAGAGATGATTTCAGGTATTGTAGGATTAACTTCATGAGGGTGAATCGCCGCTTGCGCCAGATGTGCATGAATCACCTCTACTGGGTCCTTCGCTTGAAATGGAACACGATCGGTTGCTATTTGATAGAACAAAATACCTAACGAATATAAATCGGAACGGTAATCAATCGGTCGATTCATTCTACCTGTTTGCTCAGGAGATACATAACTAACTTTTTCGATCTGATATGGGGTTATGTCAGCTTGCGGCATTTCTTTGATGAGCATAGTCGATTGGTGAAAGCCTGTTAATTTTAATTGATCGCTATCTGGGTCATATAAAATATGATCTGGTTGAATCGATTTATGAATAATATTGTTTTGATGAACTGATTCAAGGATAGTTGTTAATTTAATCGCGATCTTTAGAAATGTGCTGATATCAAATATTTGATTATTTCTTAACCATTCTGTTAAAGGTGGTCCTTCAAAGTACTCCATCACCAAATAAGGTTGTTCCTTACTTTTTTCTAAGGCTACTGGTTTAAGAACTCCATAAAGCTCTGAATCAGATAGCGTATAATACTCATGAATTAATTCAGCTTTTGATTGGGGATGTACTTTATTAGGGATAACCTTGATCAAAACTTGTTCCTCATTGAGACTAGAAACTGCTTTATATAATACCCATGACTTTGAAGCAATAACCTTATCCTGCAGTTGATAACTCGATAATTTCTTCATCATCTATCACCCTAATTTTCAAAATTTTAAGTTAATTTTAACCAGACTTTAGCTCTTTTTTAAACTCGCTCCTTATACTTTGGATGACGAGTAAGAAAGGGGGAATACATTTGCAAAATACAAAGACAAAAAATCATCAGGATAAACAGGAGTTAGATAAGGAATGGTTAGTATTACTTACTTTCGCCAAACAAAAGGGATTTACTGTACAGCAGGTGAAACAATTCTTAAGAGAAAAGAAGATGTCAGATTAAGGCGATTTGATATCGTGCTGTTCTTCGATTCGATTAAATTTATAACCAATTCCGCGGACCGTTTCAATATACTTAAGTTGATTAGTATCTGTTTCTAACTTCTTTCTTAGATTACTAATATGTACCATAACCGTCCGATAATCTCCTAAACTAGTTTCATCCCAGATTAACTCAAATATTTTCTCTACACTAAACACTCTTTCAGGATTTTGCGCTAACAAACATAAAATCTGAAACTCCTTCGCCGATAATCGCAATGTTTTGTTAGTTAACTTCACGACAGCGCTGTCAAGATTAATCTCTAAGCCTGGGTACTCAATTATATTGGACTTTTTCTCCATGGTTTCATTTTGTTTATTAGTGTTGAACAGCTTCCGATACCGGCGTAAATGCGCCTTTATTTTAGCGATTAAAACTGGTGAACTGGTTGTTTTCTCAATAAAATCATCACCGCCAACACCTAATCCTAAAATTTTATCCATATCATCTTGTTTGGAACTAAGGAAAATAATAGGTATATCTATTATTTTCTTTATTTCCTGGCAAAGCTCATATCCGTCTAATTTAGGCATCATTACATCTAAAATAATTAAATCTGGCGTTTCCCGCTCGACCATTGCCAAAGCTTCTAAACCGTCTTCTGCAGATAACACTTGGTAGCCGTTTTCTGTCAAATACAATTCCAATATGTTACGCATATCCGCATCATCATCAACTATTAAAATCTTTTCGCTAGCCACCATTGATCCCCCTCTTTTAAACTATTATTATTCCTTCTGCTCACAATATTGTATATATCTTTAGTACTTTTGGGTAATATAAACTACCTATAAATGGTACTTTTCTATTAGTATACCAAAGGTTTTACATAGCACAACAATATAATTAATTATTTTCAATTTTTCCATCATATTTATAGGCAAATTCTACTAAATCCCATAAAAAGATGTTTAATTTTTAAAGTATTTCCTTTAGCTTTTGTGGTTAAAGGTTTTCCATTAACAAGCTAAAATATGAATTGGAAAGGAGGTTGACCACTGATTTGTAAGCGTTTTACTTTTTTCGGTACAATTTTTAAATATGGAGGAATTCAAAATATGAACAGGAATTTTAAAAGGTTTATTTCATTATTTCTCGTAACGATTTTGGTCATTCCATCTGGCTGGGTTACTCCGGTTACAGAAGCGGCAACGACTGAAGATATTCCAGTTCTTCTCTATCACCGTGTCGTTGAAAATCCCACAGATGAATGGACGGACACTAGCACTGATAAGTTTGAACAGACGATGAGATATCTCCATGACAACGGTTATAATACACTCACCGCAGAGCAATATGTTCGCATCATGGAAGGAGAAGAGGATGCTCCTGCAAATCCCATTTTATTAACCTTTGATGATGCAACTCCAGATTTTATCACCAACGCACTTCCCATCCTAGACGGTTTTAATATGAATGCGGTTCTATTTGTTGTCTCCGATTGGATCGATGACGACTACAGCATGTCCGAAGAGCAATTACTTAGTTTAGCGGATAAACCTAACGTTAGTATTCAAAACCATAGCATCGATCACAGTGATGCTGTATGGGGAAATGGTGTTGGTAGTGACAGTACGATCACAACAGAAGATGCTGAACATCAAATTGCTGAAGCTAACACATATCTAAAAAGTATTACCGGTCAAGATCCGACGCTTATGGCCTATCCATACGGTAGCTATAACGACAAGGCAAAAAAAGCAAATGAAGAACAAGGGATTAAGTATGCATTTAAAGTAGGCTATCCTAATGATGGAGATTATGCAATGGGGCGTCATTATGTCATGATGGATACGACTTTAGAGGAAATTGCTAATTGGATTGATGGTCCGGCACCAGCCCCTGTTGAAGAATCAGACGAACAGCCAGAAGAAATTGTTTACCAAGAATCCTTTGCAGATGGACAAGGTCTAGCAAGACAATCTGGTGGAGCTAGTCTTACTACCGTGACAGATAAAGCATTTGAGGGCAATGATGATGGTACTGCTTTATACGTAAGCAACCGTAGTAATGATTACGATGCAGTAGACTTTACTTTTGACGAACTTGGTTTAGAAGATGGAAAGACATACACAGCTACTGTCACTGGTTATGTTGATCGTGACGAATTTATTCCTGACGGGGCACAAGCAGTTCTTTCTACTGTCGATAGTTATACTTGGCTATCCAATAGCGATTTCGTTGCTGGGGAAAGCTTCACATTAAATGGACAATTCACGGTTAATACTGAAGCAGATACAAGCTTAAGAGTTCAATCTAATGCTGATGGTGCGACTGTTCCGTTTTATGTTGGTGAAATTGTTATTACGGAACAATCATCAGATGATAATAATGAACCAGATGCAGATAGACCACCTGCCAAAGAGTTCACACCTATTACATTTGAAGACGGGACTACTGGCGGTTTTGAAGCTAGAGGCGGAGAGGAGCTTCTAACCGTAACCGATGAAGCGAACCATACAGAAGATGGGGCTTTCGCGTTAAAAGTGGAAAACCGATCTGAAAACTGGCATGGTCCATACTTACGCGTAGAAGAGTTTGTCGATCAAGGTAAAGAATATCGAATTTCTGCTTGGGTTAAGTTGATCTCACCGGATAGCACTCAGTTACAATTGTCTACTCAAGTTGGTGAGGGAGATGGAGCTAATTACAACAACCTACACGGAGAGACGATTACAACAGAAGACGGTTGGGTGCAATTAGAAGGAACTTATCGCTATGACAGTGTTGGTGATGAATATTTATCCATCTATATAGAAAGCTCCAACAATAGTACAGCTTCATTCTACATTGATGATATAACATTTGAGCCGACAGGTTCTGACGATGTAGAAGTGGAAAAAGACTTAACGCCAATCAAAGATGTATACGAAGATGATTTCTTAATTGGAAATGCAGTTTCTTCCGGAGAATTCGAAGGCACTAGACTTGAACTGCTTCAAATGCATCATAACCTCGTTACAGCAGAAAATGCTATGAAACCAGGTTATGCTTATAACGACAATCGAGAATTTGATTTCGAAGCAGAGGATGCACTTGTTGGAAGAGCATTAGAAGAAGGCTTTGATGTACATGGTCACGTGCTTGTTTGGCACCAACAATCAGAAGAATGGTTACATTCCGATGAAGATGGTGATCCACTAAGTCGTGAAGAAGCACTTAAAAATTTAAGAAACCATGTCCAAACAACAGTGGAACACTTCGGGGATGACGTTATTTCTTGGGACGTTGTCAATGAAGCAATGATTGATAACCCACCAAACCCATCTGATTGGAAAGCATCTTTACGTCAATCAGGTTGGTATCATGCTATTGGAGAGGATTATGTAGAACAATCCTTCCGTGCAGCAAAAGAAGTCATTGATGAAAATGGCTGGGATATCAAGCTTTATTACAATGACTACAATGATGATAACCAAAACAAAGCAGAAGCCATTTACCAGATGGTTAAAGAAATTAATGAGGAATATGCAGCAGAAAATGATGGCGAACTACTTATTGATGGTGTTGGCATGCAAGGACACTACAATTTAAATACTAATCCGGAAAATGTAAGGCGTTCGATGGAGAAATTTATCTCTCTTGGTGTAGAAGTTGGTGTGACAGAGCTTGATATTACAGCTGGTAGCGACAATGAGCTAACTGAGCAACAAGCCATTGCACAAGGTTATCTATATGCACAATTGTTCCAGATCTATAAAGAACATGCTGAACATATCTCACGTGTTACATTCTGGGGGCTGAACGATGCGACAAGCTGGAGAGCTGAACAAAGCCCATTATTGTTTGATAAAGACTTGCAAGCAAAACCGGCATACTATGCTGTAATCGACCCTGATACATTTATTGAGGAACATGAGCTTGAGGAGACAGAAGCAAAGCAGTCCACAGCTTCATTTGGAACTCCTGAAATCGATGGATCAATAGATGATGTTTGGAACGATGCAATAGAGTTACCAGTTAATCGCTATCAAATGGCTTGGCAAGGAGCAAACGGAACAGCCAAGACTTTATGGGATGACGAAAACCTCTATGTTTTAATTCAAGTTAGTGACTCGGATCTTGACGATACAAACGAAAATGCATGGGAGCAGGACTCTATTGAAGTATTCGTTGACGAAAACAACGCAAAGACATCATTTTATCAAGATGATGACGGACAATATCGAGTAAACTTTAACAATGAAACCTCCTTCAATCCGGAAAGTATTGCTGACGGATTTGAATCTGCAACTGATGTTTCTGATAATGGTTACACGGTAGAAGTAAAGATACCGTTTAAAACGATTTCTCCTTCTGACAATACAGAAATTGGTTTTGACGTACAAATTAATGACGCAAAAGACGGTGCTCGTCAAAGTGTTGCAACATGGAACGACACAACTGGTGCCGGTTACCAGGATACATCTGTATTCGGTATTTTAACACTGGAAGATTCAAGAGAATCTACACCTGACCCAGAGGAATCGGGTGATCCGGAAAAGCCAGGTTCAGATGATCCAAAACCTGAAAAACCAAAACAAATCGTAACCAAACCAGTAGTCGAAGATAAACAAGCAACGATTAAAGATGACGATATTAATAAGTTAAAACATGAAGATGAATTAGTCATCAACCTAAAAAATCATGACTCTTCCATCACTGTTTCATTTACTAGTGATCAAGTGAAACAGTTAAAGCAACAAAATACTATCATCACTATTAACATGAAAGATGTAACTATCCAATTACCAGCCTCCATATTTACTAATGGAGATCAAGCTGTAGATTTAGAAATTAAAAAAATGAAAGATTTAGAAGAGGCCTTAAGCACAGTGTATGACTTTACCATTTTCCAAGGTGACGAAGAAATCAGTCAGTTTGATTCGAAGGTTACCCTTTCATTTAAAGTTATTCAGGAAAAAGTAAAAGATCCTAATAAAGTAAAATTGTTCTACTGGAACTCCGATACGGAGGAATGGGAACTCATTGGTGGAGAATACAAAGATGGGTTAGTGACAGCCGAAACGGATCACTTTAGTACATTTGCAGTATTTGAGATAGAAGACGAAAAGGAGAACAGCGAGAACAACGAAAATTCTGAGGAAGACGAAGGCAATGAATTGCCTGATACCGCTACTAGCACATTTAATTATTTACTAGCGGGATTCATTATCCTATTTGTTGGCGGAGCCTTCCTTATTTATAGTAAGAGAAGAGAAGCGTAAATGAAATGGGGGGGACTGATGCATGGCATCAGTCCCTTTCTTGACTTACTGGCATAGTCCGCTAATTTTTCTGGCAACTTTTTATGATTTACTGGCAACTATTGCTGGTTTTCTGGCAACTTTTATGATTTACTGGCAACTCTAGCTAGTTCTCTGGCAACTTTTATGATTTACTGGCAACTTTAGCTATTTTTCTGGCAACTTTTATGATTTACTGGCAACTTCGGCTAGTTCTCTGGCAACTTTTGCGATTTAATTTATGCAAAAGAA
>NZ_WJEB01000011.1:0-89333 GCF_010994085.1 Gracilibacillus saliphilus
CTAGCTAGTTCTCTGGCAACTTTTATGATTTACTGGCAACTCTAGCTAGTTCTCTGGCAACTTTTATGATTTACTGGCAACTTCGGCTAGTTCTCTGGCAACTTTTGCGATTTAATTTATGCAAAAGAAAAATGCCGGTGATTTCCATAAGAAAGCCGGCATTCCATATGTTCAATTAACTACTTTTTGATTCTGCACCGCTAATCGGGCCATTGACGGTTAGCCCAAGTGTCTCTTCTGTTTCCGTATGAATTTCCTGGAACATTTCAGGATTTTCTGCTAGCGACACACCATAAGATGGAACCATTTCTTTTATTTTCGGTTCCCATTCTTTTATATGTTGCGGGAAACATCTTTCCAACACTTCTAGCATAACTTGTACTGCAGTAGAAGCGCCTGGAGATGCACCGAGCAATGCGGCTATCGACCCATCTTGAGCACTAACAACTTCTGTTCCAAATTGTAGTGTTCCTTTACCGCCTGCTTCGGTGTCTTTAATAACTTGTACACGTTGACCAGCTACGACTATGTCCCAGTCCTTGCTTTTTGCATTCGGAATAAATTCACGTAATTCATCCATGCGTTGTTCTTTCGATGACAGCACTTGTTGGATCAGATATTTCGTTAATGCCAGCTCTTTTGCCCCTGCTGATAGCATGGTTAAGACATTACTCGGTTTGACTGAACCAAGCAAGTCGAAATTGGAACCGGTTTTTAGAAATTTTGGTGAGAAACCGGCATATGGTCCGAACAGTAATGATTTTTTGTTATCGATAAATCTGGTATCAAGATGTGGGACAGACATTGGCGGAGCACCAACTTTAGCTTTGCCATATACTTTTCCATGATGCTTCTCTACAATTTCAGGATTGTTACATACCATAAACAGACCACTTACCGGGAATCCTCCAATATTTTTGGACTCGGGAATGCCCGTTTTTTGTAGTAAAGGCAGACTTCCTCCTCCACCACCAATAAAAATGAATTTTGCAGTATGAAATTCTAGTTTATCGTTATCTAGATCATGCACTTTTACTTCCCAGGAACCATCACTGGTTCGTTTAATATCTTTCACACTATGCTTATAATTCACTTCCACGTCCGTTTCCTCTAAGTGATCGAACAATTTACGAGTTAAAGCACCGAAGTTTACGTCCGTTCCTGAGTCGATTTTGGTTGCTGCAATTGGTTGATCTTGGGTACGGTCTTCCATTATAAGTGGAATCCATTCCTTCAGTTTCTCAGGGTTATCAGAGTATTCCATATCTTTAAAGAGCGGAATATTTGATAACGCTTCAAAACGTTTTTGCAAAAATGCTACATTCTCTTCCCCTTGAACTAAACTCATATGTGGGATTGGCATGATAAAATCTTGTGGATTCTTAATCAGATTACTTTTAACTAGATAAGACCAAAACTGTCTCGATACTTGAAACTGTTCATTAACTTTTACGGCTTTAGTAGTATCGATTGATCCATCTGCCTTTTCCGTTGTATAGTTAAGCTCGCACAATGCGGCATGACCTGTACCCGCGTTATTCCATTCGTTAGAGCTTTCTTCACCTGCTTTATCGAGCTTCTCGAATACTGTAATATCCCATTCTGGTGCTAACTCTTTCAGCATTGATCCTAAAGTCGCACTCATAACTCCGGCACCAATTAAGATAACATCTGATTTTTTCTGTGTGTCGCTCATTAAAACCTTCCTTTCTTATCTGCAAAAAAAAGAGTAGGCTCTCCTGCTTTGGTATAACAAAAAGCAAGGCATTATTCAGGAATAAACCTTTTCTTCCCACTTCTAACTATCACCAGTATATTAAAATTATTTAAATATCTACTATCATCTATCAATTATAAACTATTTAAGGTTGGAAAAAAAGTAAGAATAATGTCATAAGTGTCTTGTATATAGCACTAATAATTGGGAATAAGTGATCCATACTAAAAACAGGAGGTGTCCAGATAGGCATAAATCAATTATTTAACTTTTCTCCCTTTAACCTTTAAAATGGAAAATATAGAAAAGTTAGAAAGGGTGAAGTACATGAAAGTATTAGTTGTAGGTGCAAATGGTCAGATAGGAAAACATCTTGTAAAATTCATACAAGAAGAGGACAATTTGGAAGCAAAAGCAGTGATTCGAAAAGAAGAACAAGCCGCTTATTTTCAAGATTTAGGTGCTGAAGTGGCGATTGTAGATCTGGAAGATGATATTGATGTAATCGCTAAGGCTGCCGAAGGAGTAGATGCGATTGTATTTACAGCAGGATCTGGCCCACATACCGGCAAAGACAAAACCCTTATGATCGATCTAGATGGTGCTGTTAAAACAATCGAAGCAGCAAAACAAGCTAATGTGAAACGATATGTTATGATCAGCTCATTTGATACAAGTCGTGAAGCAATCCAATCAGCTCCAGAAGGTTTTGCGCCATACGTAGTGGCAAAACATTATGCGGATGAATGGCTGACTACCACTGATTTAGATTATACAATCATTCACCCTGGTGGACTAACCAATGAGCCGGGCAAAAACCAAGTACAGCTAGCTGAAAAAGTAGAAAGAGGACAAGTTCCGCGAGAAGACATTGCAAGGGTAATTGTAGCTAGCTTGAACAATGATTCAACGATTGGCAAGAGATTTCAAGTGGTAACAGGTGATACTCCCGTTGAAGAAGCGATTAAATCGATTTAAAACCATAAAGCATTGTATAGACAGATCCATTTCCCTGTTTGGTGGAATGGATCTGTTTATTTTCATCCATTGAATTTTTCCTTAAAGTTCTGTCACAAATAAACTACATCCCTCGTCTTGAGTTATGAAATAACAAAAGGAGGCTATCTTATGACTAAAAAATGGGATGTAGTCATTGTAGGTGCGGGATTAGCAGGTTATGTTGCAGCTAATTATCTAGCTAAAAGCAATTTGTCGATATTAATATTAGAAAGAGGTAAGCATGTTGGTGGAAGGGCAAAAACAGATAAGGTAAAACACCAATACTTTAATCTTGGCCCACATGCTCTTTATAAAAAAGGAAAAGCGAAACCTATTCTCGAAGAATTAGGTATTAATCTTAATGGTAAATCACCAAAATTAACTGGCTTTATAATCGAAAATAATACGAAATATGTTGCACCTTTTACTCCTTCAAAGCTTTTTTCAACAAGTTTTCTTAATTGGAAAGAACGTTTGGAATGGATTAGCGCTTTGATGAAAGTAAATAGAGTGAATACCGAACATTTAGCTGACCTCACATTCCAACAATGGGTTAAGCAAATCACATCATCGCCAAAAGTAGTGTCATTACTTTATTTATTAGCAAGACTTACGACTTATTGTCATGCACCTGATGAGGTGAGCGCTAAATTAATCGTATCACATTTGAAAGTTGGCATGCGCGGCGTACTATATCTAGATGGCGGTTGGCAGACGATGATTGATCAACTCCACAATAAAGCGGTTATTTCAGGTATTCAGGTACAGTCAAACTCTGTGGTAAAACATATCGTCCCAGCAGTTGATCAGCATAGATTAATACTGTCTAATAACGAGGAAATACTCGCAAACAAGGTGATTTGTACCACTCACCCTCAAGAACTTAATGACATGCTAGATGATCATCTTCAGCATCGTTTTTTTACCCAAATAACACCTGTAAAGGGAGCAACTTTAGATGTCGCTTTAACACAGCTTCCTAATCCAAAGCTATCGTTCGCTATGGGAATCACTAACCCTCTCTATTATTCTGTACATTCAAATGTTGCCCACCTCTCTGATGACAGAAAAAGTACGATTCTTCATGTGTTTAAATATCACTCTCCTAATGTGCATATAGATGGGAAAGAGGTAAAAAACGAGCTTGAACTATTTTTAGAACAACTACAGCCTGGGTGGCAGCAATATGTGATAACCAAACGCATTCTCCCTAACATTACAGTAAACCAACGCTTACCTCAAGTAGGGGATGAACAAAAGCTTAAACGTTCTGAAACGGATATCCCTGGCTTGTATATTGCAGGAGATTGGGCTTCTGCTAACTCAATTTTGTCAGAAGGAGCAATCAGCAGTGGGAAACAAGCAGCTGATGAAATAATAAAAAAAGAAAATGGGATGATATAATGCAAATTAGTAACGAAGAGTATCAACAATTTAAACCATTATTATTTTCATTAGGGTATCGATTATTAGGTTCCGTATCAGAAACCGAAGATATAGTGCAAGAAACTTTCTTAAAAGCGTTCGAAATAACAGAACAGGAGATAGAAAATAAGAAAGCATATCTCTGCAAAATGATGACGAACCGCTGTCTTGATCTACTGAAATCTGCCCGGTATAAACGAGAGCAATACGTGGGACCATGGAATCCCGAACCTCTATTGCTAGAGCCATCACCTGACTTTGATCCAACTGAGGTAGTGCTACAAAAAGAAGGGTTAAGTATCGCGTATTTACGAATGATGGAACATTTAACACCAGATGAAAGAGCTGTCCTTCTTCTAAAAGAAATATTTGGCTTTCCGTACGCAGAAATTGCAAACGTTATTGCAAAGAAAGAAGAAAACTGCAGGAAAATTTTCAGTCGAGCCAAGCAAAAAATCTCACTCATAAAAGGTGAAAGCCTAAACTATGAGAAAAACAAATCTATTATCACTCGTTTTATCCAAGCATTTCAAACAGAGAATATGGATACTTTATTAGAACTTATCTCTGAAGATGTTACGCTATATTCTGATGGCGGAGGCAAAGTCCATGCTGCTATTCGTCCAGTTGTATCACTATCCAACGTATTGGCATTATTATACGGCATAGCCAAAAAGGCTCCAGAAGACTTTTATCTCGATATTAAGAATGTTAATGGTCAGCCGGCAATTGTGATTTATATAAATGGAGCACTTCAGAGCATCATGAGTTTTTATATTAGTAACAACAAAGTTCATGAAATATATCTAACCGTAAATCCTGATAAGTTGCCCTAAGAATTTCTTTGCATAGCTTGTCTCCTTTAATGCATATATATAGATTATCAACGACTAAGGAGGCTTTTTATGCCAAGAAATATTTCATCCTATCAACTTATTAGATATGTTGTTGGCTATGTATTTATCGCTTCTGCTCTAATGAAGTTAGTAGTTGCTGATTTTACCGGGCCATTTGCTAATTACGGTGTACCCTACCCTCAAGCAGCGGTTTTAATTGTAGGTATTACAGAATTAATATGCGGGGTATTAATCGTTTTTAATTACTATGTAAAAAAGGCTGCTATTCCACTATTAGTCATTATAGTCGCTGCAATTTTCCTTACGAAGGTGCCTGTGTTACAAGCAGGGCTACTTGAATTCGCATTTGAAGCAAGATTAGATATTGTCATGTTTTTTCTCCTTTATATTCTTTGGAAAGACTAAAGTAAAAGACTTTTCATTAGCTCCACTATCTTTATAAACTACGCACTAACCCAGGTCCATCCGCTATTATTCATTGATTGATAATAGCGGATGGCATTTTTATAACTTTTAGAAAAAAGCCGCCTTCTATAATAATGCTCGCCATCTCTTCTGCAAATGCTGATACTTCTTCTGTACTAGCAGAAATTTGCTTTGAAACACCTTTACTGACGTACACTAAATTAAATACAGCAGAAAAAAAAGCATATTATTTATTATCTTCTAACCAATTCAACCATCTCCCCCTTTAGAATTCTTTAGAAGTCCCAGAATCATGAATAGATCGATTCAATGATTCCAGATCACCATAATAGTTGTTATGACTTTTTTACCTTTTATCTTGAATATGATCAACCATAAATAATTTGATAGGAATATATACACCATATATAATTTTAGCTGTATTCTTCTGGAAACGCGTCAATGCCATCGGTGGTATTTCTTCGATGATTGTAGGTGTTGTAATAACATTAGTTTGGGAAATTATACTCAGTAAACCATTTGACTTAAATACGGATATTGTATTAATAGTTGTATCGTTAGCCACACAGAAGGAAACAACGAATAATTCCTGATAGGAGTGTCAAATATGCAAGAACGATTAGCAAAAGTAACGGAATGGATGAACGAGAAGAATATTGAAGTATCTTTCTTGAACTCAACCGAAAATGTCTTTTATTTATCAAATTTTTATACAGACCCACATGAACGTTTGATGGGAATCCTTGTATTTAAACAAGCACAACCAGTATTTGTCCTACCTGAAATGGAAGCAGGTCAATTAAAAGATGCCGGATGGGAATACGACATTATTGGATATTCTGATCACGAAGATCCATGGCAACTTATTCAAACTAGATTAGAAAAAAAGCAGCTAGAAAATGTGGAAGCAGTTGCTTTTGAAAAAGAAGTTCTCACTTACAAACGGAGTGAAGAGTTTCTATCCTTCTTCCCAGGGGCAAAAGTCATATCTATAGAAGAAAAATTAAATGACATGCGTGTTGTGAAGAATGAGGCAGAAATCATGATCATTCGGCGCGCTGCAAACATGGCTGATTATGGAGTTCAAGTAGGCATTGATGCACTCGAAGAAGGTATTAGTGAAATGGAAGTATTAGCAAAAATCGAATATGAATTGAAAAGAAAAGGAATAAGAGAAATGTCCTTTTCGACCATGGTTCTATTTGGTGAAAAAACGGGAGACCCTCATGGAAATCCCGGTGATCGAACATTAAAAGCCGGTGATATGGTTCTCTTTGATTTAGGAGTTATACTGGATGGATATTGCTCAGACATTACACGAACCGTAGCATTTAAATCAGTAACAGACAAACAAAAAGGGATTTACCAGACCGTATTAAAAGCGCAACAAGCTTCCTTAGAGATAAGTCAGCCAGGTAATCGTATTGGAGATTTAGACAAGGCTGCTCGAAATATTATTACCGATGCAGGATACGGTGACTACTTCCCACATCGGATCGGCCATGGCATGGGGATCAACGTCCATGAATTCCCTTCGATAAGTCATCTAAATGATGGCATTCTTACTAAAGGAATGGTTTATACGATTGAACCAGGGATATACATTCCAGGAATCGGTGGTGTTAGAATAGAAGACGATGTGCTAGTCACTACGGGTGGATATGAAACATTGACCAAATTCCCCAAAGAACTTCAAATAATAGAATAATTTAAGGCTAGTGCGCTCTAAGTGCAGTAAAAATACCCATATAAGGAGCTTTTCAGTTGCTTATACGGGTATTCATTTTTTCAGCTGATACCAAGTTCCATTCCTAGTCGCTGATGGATACTTAGACATAATCTGCTATTAATTAATGCACCAAATTGACTTTGACAAGTTAGAGAAAATCGGATGAATGAAAGACGAGCGTTTCGCTGAATCGCTTGAAAACGATGGTTTATTTGTTATGCACACAAACAATTAACATAAGTATGATTTAATCAAAATTTTACATTTAGCAGCACAAAAATAGGTTACAATTGTAAGTAAAATTGGATGATATGAACTATTCTCCATGCTTGAGGTGGTGTTTAATATGTTCGCAGGTCACTTCGGAGTTGCCGCTGCAGTAAAAAGTAAAGCGCCAGAATTACCGGTTTGGTCACTATTAGTTAGTACACAATTACTTGATATCGCATTTATTCCATTTTATTTAGCAGGATTAGAATATATGGAACCTATCGGTGAGGGTGGCTATGCTAATATGATGATTTATGCATTCTACACTCATTCTTTAGTGGGGGCACTGTTACTTTCACTTCTCTTTGGAATACTTGGTGCTAAATTTTGGGGTAAAAAATCTGGAGTGATTATAGGTGCTGTTATATTTAGTCACTGGATTTTAGATTTGCTTGTTCATCGGCCGGATATACCTATTTTCCCAGGAAATGCAGGTAATTTTCCGCTTCTTGGTTTAGGACTATGGCAGTCTGTGCCTGCAAGTATTCTAGTGGAATTCCTCCTTATTGCTATTGGTTCCTTTCTGTATTTCAAATATGCGCTCAAATCTTCAGGACCTGAACACAGAGTGAAAGGAATTGTAGCTGGATGTGTGATGACTGTATTTCTTTTCCTTTCTTTAGGCTTTGATGCGTTTTTATAGGATGAGAAGATCCTCCCGCAATGGATAAGCCAATTGTATGGTAACGATAAAGAATATGATTTCGAACATATGTAAAAAAAAGCTCTACCATTTGATAGAGCTTTTCTCACTTCATCCTATTAATCAACCGTAATAACAATCTTTCCTACAGCGTGATGCGTTTCGCTTAATGCATGAGCATCATAAACGCCTTGCTGTGTTAATGGGAAAGTGCTACCCACAATGCTTTTCATTTTTTTCGCTTGTAGTAGATCAGCTAACTTACTAAGTTGTTTACCTTCGGGTTGCAGCCAAATTCCTTTGGTCTCCACATTTTTCTCTTTTGCTTTTTCCTGATCTGGTGCGCCTACCACGGTTATGAGTCGCCCAGTATTTTCTTTCAGGACATCAAAACTGTTAAGTTGTACCTCGCCACCCATTGTATCTAATACAAGATCAATATCTTGTACGACATCTCTAAAATCAGTAGTGCGATAATCAATGACCTCATCTGCACCAAGTGATCGAAGCAGTTCATGGTTCTTTTCACTTGCTGTCGTATATACATACGCACCTGCTTCTTTAGCTAGTTGGATTGCATACGTTCCAACTCCACCTGCACCAGCATGAACTAACACTTTCTCTCCTTCTTTTAGGTGTCCATGATCAAATAAACCTTGGTAGGCTGTCATTCCTGCAAGTGGTACTGCTGCCGCCTCTTCAAATGATATATTAGCTGGTTTTTTCGCTAATAAATGATCATCAACAACAGTATACTCCGCATAAGTACCGAAACGTGTTGTTTCTGGACGGGCAAATACTTCATCGCCTTCCTGCCAATCAGATACTGCTGATCCAACAGCTTCAATAACGCCAGCGACATCCCAACCTAGAATAATTGGAAACTCCCAATCAAACATTTGTTTTAAATATCCTTCACGAAGTTTCCAATCAATCGGATTAATCGACGTTGCTTTCACACGCACTAATACCTGATGCTCCCCTAGTTCCGGTAGAGTTACTTGGCCTTCTTCTAATACATCTTTGCTACCATATTTATTAATAATCACGGCTCTTGTTTCCATGATAATTCACCCCTTTTTTATTATTCAGAGTCACTCAGTCTGAGATGGATATAGTACCATTTTTAGTATGACCAAGGAAAATATTCTGATTCTATGAATGTGCAGGATAGTGCTCCACACTTGCTTTTGTTTCATGCTTAACTGTATATAATAATGCTAATCCACCAACTAATAACAGTGAACTACTGAAATAAAAGACAGTAGAAATAGTATACAAGCCAGCGATCCAGCCACCAATAACCGGTCCAATAATGTTTCCTAAGAAACGAACACTAGTATTGTAACCTAACACTTCACCTTGAATATTCAATGGTGTTACTTGGCGAATATATGCTGTTCTAATTGGGATCACACCACCAATTGCTATACCTAATAAGAATCGAACGATCACTAATTGCCAGATATTATCAACTAAGGCTCCTGGTATGAAGAATACCGCAGACAACATTAATAAAATGATTAAGACCTTTTCATAACCAATTCGGTCTCCTAATTTACCCCAATTACGTGACATAAAAAGATTTCCAAGTCCTGCTGCGGAAAATGCAAGCCCTGAAAAGAAAGCAATACTATTCGCTCCATGTATTTCATCAACATATAAAGATAAAATTGGCTGAATACTAAAGTTTGCAACTTGAACAAACATCGATACAACCATAACCATCACAAGCACAGGATTACTCATAATGTGTTTAAGGACTTCTAAAACTGAGTAATTTGTGCTTTCTGCCATCGTTGTTTCAAATTTTACCTCTTTCACACCAAATACGACAAAGAAAGCAGCGATAAACAATGTAACAGATGTTAGTTGGAAAGTTGCGGCATAGCCAATCGTATCCGCTAATATCCCACCAAACAATGGGCCTAATAAGCTACCTGTTACATTACCTGTTTGCAATGTTCCTAACACCTTGCCAGCGGTATGCTTTGGTGTTTGAGTAGAAATAAATGCTTGTGACATCGAAATAAAACCAGTAAAAAATCCCATAAACATGCGTAAGATAAATAGCTGTGGGACATTTGTTACAAATCCCATTAGTAACACACAGATCCCTAAACCAAAACCTGCTATCACTAAAAATGTTTTACGACCATGTTTATCACCAAATCTCCCCCATATTGGTGAGACAATAAATGCAATTAAAAATGTAATAGCAAATACCCAACCAGACCATTTTTGCACATAGCCGTCGGTATAATTGCCTAATGTTCCAATATATAAAGACAGAAATGGTATCACCATCGTCATACTTGCTGCAATAAAAAAGTTCGCAAACCACATAATGGACAGATTACGCTTTGCTAGTTGTTCTTGATTTAAAATAATAATCCCTTCTTCTATTTATTTCGTCTCTCTAAATAATATGATACTCCTATTCTTAATAAAGGGAAAACACTATGCACCTAAGCTGTATAATTCACAATATTATGGCAATTCTATACCGGAATGGAAACCATCTTGAGTAGCAGATGTCAATTATTAGCTCATAGCCTAGTTCTATGGATGCAAACTTTCGCATACCAAGCTAAATTTATTGTCAATCTAACAAGTGAGATATTATCATTTATAGCGAGTTTAGTTATTAAGGACTAAAAAAAGGAGTGGATATCCATGAGTAAAGTTGCGATTATAACCGGTGGCGGTAGTGGATTAGGACAATCTACCGCATATCGATTAGCACAAGAAGGTGTAAATATTACAATAGCTGATGTAGATGAACAAGGTGGCAACGAAACCGTTGAAAAATTAAAAGAAATCGGCGTAGATGCGATCTTTGTTAAAGCAGATGTTTCTAAAGCAGAGGATGTAAAGCGATATGTAGATCAAACGGTTGAACATTTCGGTACAATTGATTATTTCTTCAACAATGCTGGCATCTCTGGAAGTGGTGAATACTTCCTAAAAACGGAGGTTTCAGAAATTGAACAGATTGTCGGGATCAATCTATTAGGAGCGCTATATGGTGTACGATATGTAGCTGAGATCATGCTTAAAAATGGTGGCGGTTCGATTGTTAATACTTCTTCAAGCGCAGGTGTGACTGGTCAAGATTCAGTTGTTACTTATTCTGCAACGAAGCACGGTATTGTCGGTCTAACCAAAAGTATGGTTGCCGAATATGCAAAAGATGGATTACGTGTAAACGCAATTGCTCCAGGTCCAACAGAAACACCGATGGTCAAAGAATTTTATGAAGCAAACCCTAAAATGAAAGAAAATGCAACGAGCGGTATTCCTCAAAAGCGTCTGGGTACACCTGAGGAAGTAGCGGAACTAGTTACGTTCTTACTAATGTCCCAAGCACAGTATATTAATGGTGAAGTAATTCGCATTGATGGCGGATTTACCAATACAAAGTAAATTGAGATGATGATCGGGTGTTAGCGTCTGTTAACCCTACTTTATTCGCCATTAAAAATTTGAAGTGGCGGTCTTACAGACGTTAGCACCATGATAATATACTAAAAAGGAGTACTACATGAATCAGATAGAAGCTTTTATAACATCGATACCTTATATTAAATCAATCATGCGAGAAGAAGTCATGATCACCGTTTTTGATCATGAGAAATATTTGTACTACTCGCCTAGCTCAGAATTAGATTTCGGACACAAGCCAGGTGACCCATTACCAGAAAGTTACTTAAATTATGCAATGGTCAACAAAGAAGGTACCACGGTTGTACCTGTCTCTGCAGAAGAATTCGGAATACCTTTTGATAGCATTTCCATTCCGGTCAAAAATAATGATGGTGACATGATAGGTGCAATTAATGCCGCCGTGAGTACCAAAAAGAAAGAGGTTTTACATAGTATTATTGAATCTGTCGAAAAAATTGCCGATTCCTTAACAGAAAGAGTAAATGACATTGCTCAAAACGCAGAAAGTTTAACGGATAAAACAGCAACTATGCAAGAGCAAACGAACAATACAGTAGAATATTCTAGCAACATTAAAGATATTGCTGGCACTATCAACAACATTAGTGAGCAAACAAACTTACTTGGACTAAATGCATCCATTGAGGCAGCTCGGGTCGGCAATGCTGGGGCAGGATTTGGAGTAGTAGCGGAAGAAATTCGAAAACTTTCGAATAATTCTAAGTCTGCTACTGGGCAAATTGAAGAAACACTACAGAATATCACCAATTCCTTAACCGAATTGCAAAGCGATTACGAAGAAATTTCTAATACATCTCAAAAAGAAGCAGAACTTGTCCATGAATTTATTAATCAAGTAAACGAATTAAAAGCAACCTCTGATAAATTGAAAGATTACATGAAAGATAGTTTGATTCACTCGCAATAACCTAATACAGCACTTCAAGTGGATCTTCAGTTCTCGCTGTCCCACAGGAGTCTCCGTATTATGCCTCCGCTAAGGGAATAGTCTATCTTTTGAAAGTTCATTTGATTGGTATAAGCAAGTAATGGCTACGAATGAGAAAGAATTATAAGAGTGGCTCAAGTGCGTTACTTTTTGCGGTAGCGCACTTTTGCTATCATCTCACCTTTTCCTTTGCCATCAAAAGAAAAAGCGAGATGAGTAAAAATGCGCACAATGCGAGAAACGGAATCGTAATAAAGCCAAGCCAGTTTATGTACATCCCATTACACGGTACACTCTCACTGCAATGAGAAAGAGAGCGAAAGAAAGTGGTTTTTTGGTCAAAGTAATGGAAAATACTTAACCCAATACCTAATAAGCTGAATGGTAGCACATAGATTTTTACACGATAGTCATTGTAATAAGCGGCTATGCCAAGAATGATAGAGAGTGGATACATCAAGATTCTAGAAAACCAGCATAATTTACAAGGAGTAAAATGTAGGATTTCACTAAAAAACAAGCTACCTATTGTTGCGATAACCGAGACCATCCAGGCAATATAGATAAAATACTGTTTCATTGGCGATTACATCCTTACCCATGGTTTTAATCCCATTATAGATTTCTATGTAAGATTTGACCTTAAAAACCATTTAAGATTACTAGAATTTATGCTCCACTATGAATATCTGCTCTTTTATATAAACTAAAACAAATCGACAATGGGACTACTAAGCAAACGGCTAAGGTTAAATAAACAGGTGATACATCCACATTCATTAATTCCAAGAAATCATACGTCACTAATACTGGCCCTGACCATGGATAATAAATACCTAAAGGTGTAGTAGCTAACAACCCACACGAAAAGCCTGCAATAATTCCAATCCCAATCGAGACAATATAATTTTTGAAAAGAATGCTAAGCATCACAATAATTGGTGTGATGGCAAAATGAAGAAATACGATTACCAGATTTAAAACTAAAAACTCTCCAAGTAAGGAAAAGCTTAGTGTCTGGTCCACTCTAAACATTCCGAATAATAAAGTAAACAAGAATGATAAAAATATAGTAGCAAAAATCAGAAGAAAAATGACAATAAATTTTGCGATTAATATTTGCTGCCTTGATCGTGGATAGGTAAAAAGCTGGTTAATCGTGTTTTGCTGATATTCTTGTGCGATAATAAATCCAGCAAACAATGCAAATAATGGAGCTCCTATCATGAGGTTGATATAGGTGGAGGATTTGACTAAGACATCTGACCACAATAAATCATTATTATTAGGAGAAGCAATACTAAAAATGGCATTAGCCAAACTGCCCATGATAAACAATAAAGCAATCCAAGATCTTTTCAATTTTAATAGTTCTGTTTGAATAATACTAAGCATAATCTTTACATCTCCCCTTCACTTTATATGTTCATTTTAAACAATGACTCTTAAAAAGATGTAAAAAACAACTTAAATATTTCTTAAAGTTTTACGCTATATATCTTTGTCAATAAGAGGGAAATGTACAGAAAAAGTAGTCCTTTCCATAGGGATACTACTTACCTCAATCGTACCTCCGTGCATTTGTACTAGCTTTTTTGTGATCGTTAAGCCTAGACCACTACCTTTGAACGATTTCTGACTTCTAGATCTCTCACTTGTATAAAGCCTTTCAAACAACTTGGAAAAATCGTTTGCTGGGATTCCTTGGCCTGAATCCCATATTTCAAGTACTACCTGATCATTTTCCTTCACTACATGTAAGCCGACTTTTTTCCCATCTTTACCGTATTTTAACGCATTGGAAATTAAATTATATAAGATCCTGTCTATACTTAATTGATCTCCTTTTATATATACAGGTTCTCCTGGAAGATCTACCTCTACTTCAATTCCTGCATCGACAAAATCCTGATAAAACATTAGGATCGTTTCTTCCGCTTTTTCCTTTAAATTAACTTTTTCCATTTTTAACGAGATATCTTCTGATTCAATCTTTGCTAATTCAAAAAAATCATAGATTTGATGATTCAGTTTTTCTGCTTTCATCCTGATAATTTCGATAAACTCTTCTTTTTCTGCACCTGTCAGATTAGGATCATTTTTGATCGCTTCTAAATAGCCCAGAATAGACGTTAACGGAGTCCTTAGATCATGTGACATATTAGCAATCATTTGCTTGCGCGTTGATTCTAAATAAGACTGCCTTTCCGCCATTTTCTGAATCGCTTGCAACAATTTATTTAGCTTAATAGCGAGTTTAACCATTCTTCTTGGTGTATAGGGCATTACAAAAAATCGCACATTGTAATTACCTTCGATTGCTAAATCTATATTTTTATTCCATCTCTTAACCGACACGTTTATTTTATAGAGATAGTACAAAAGTAGAGACATCGCAATGATGAACAGGATAAAGATTACTAAGAATTCCACTTATATCCGATCCCCCAAATCGTTTGTAAGTATTTTGGTTTTGCAGGGTCATCCTCAATTTTTGTCCTTAATTTACTTATATGAACCATAATCGTATTCTCATCGGTTACATAATTCTCCTGCCATATACTATGGTAGATTTGAGATTTTGGAAAAACCTTTCCGGGATTACGCATCAATAATTTTAACAATTCGAATTCTGTTTTCGTCAGATTGATCGTTTTATTTTCTTTTTTAAGTGTGTACGTAATGAGATCTAATTCGAATATTCCCTTTGTTATTTTTGTAGGCTGCTGATCATGAATATCATTGAGATAGAGGTACCTTCTTAGCTGGGCTTTGACCCTTGCTATCAGCTCACCCATACTAAATGGTTTCATGATGTAATCATCTGCCCCTAATCCTAGTGTAAGGATCTTATCCACATCTTCATTTTTTGCAGACAGAACGATGATCGGTATATTTTTTTCCATTCTAAACCGCCTTAACAACTCAAATCCGTCTATTTGAGGCAGCATTAAGTCTAGTATGACTAAGGAATAGCTGTTTTGCTTAAAAAAACGCTCTGCTTCTTCGCCATTGTACACTTGATCAATCAAATATCCTTCTTTTCTTATATATTTGGAAACAAGATTATTAATCTCCCTATCATCTTCTGCATGAAGAATTTTAATATCCATCTGAACCACCTCCTTTTTATTATTACATTAAATCATGTGAAATTCATTAAAATATGACATAATTTCCAAATTTAAGGTTTAATTAAGACTTTTCTTATAGTTATGTAATATTGTTAAGGTAGAATGAATTAAAGATTATTATCCCATAAATGGGTAAAAATGAAAATAGGAGGTATACCATTGAAAAGAGTTCCATACATTCAACAAATGCAGGAAAGTGAATGTGGACTTGCCTGTATTGCTATGATACTTCATTATCATCAACATCATATCTCTTTGTCCGATATGCGAAATCATTTTAAAGTTTCTAGAGATGGCTTATCATTCAAGGATTTAGTGAACATTGCTTCCTATTATGATTTAAACACGAAATCCTATCAGTGCCCTACTGCCCAACTACACAAAATGAAATTACCGTGTTTAATTCATTTCGATAATAATCATTATGTCGTTTTAAATAAGGTAACCAAGCGTAAAGCCTACATAGTCGACCCTAACAATGGAAAAGCCAAAATCCCTTTAGAGGAATTTCAAAATCGTTACTCTGGTTATTTAATCGAATTCACGCCATCCAAGAATTTTAAGAAGATGAAAGCACAAGGCAATTTCCGCTCTTTTGTTGAAATCATTATTCAGAATAAGAATCTGATTATGTTCATCTGTGTGTCCTCCTTGTTATTACAAATATTCGGGATCATCACCCCGATCACGATTGGATGGATAACAGACAATGTAATCGTACCAGAAGATACAGAAATCCTTCCTACCATCCTGTACATCATCCTTAGTTTATTCTTGTTTTATGAAATATTTTCGATTTTAAGATCCTTTCTGATAGCCAAAATGCAAACATTATTTGATGAAAGTTTAATGAAAAGATTTGTTAGTCATCTGCTGAAACTTCCTTATTCATTTTTCGAGGAAAGAAGTGTTGGAGATTTAGTATTTAATTCTAATTCTCATATTATTATCCGACAGATTCTCTCCAACCGATCCATCACGCTTATGATCGATATCATCCTGTTATTCACCTATGCAACCTTTATGTTAATACAATCAGTCGTTATGGGCATGCTCGTCATCTCCTTAGGCATCATGATATTCCTATCCGTACTCATCAGTAGATCAGTAACGAAACGACTCACAGATAGAGATGTCAATGCCCAAGCAAAAACGCAAAGCTTTCTCGCTGAATTTTTACATGGGATGACAGATGTAAAAACATTATCTGTTGAAGAACAGGTTTACGAGGGCTGGTGGAAGAAATTTAGCCATCAAATACAAATAACACAAAAAAGAACTTTTTGGACCTCTAGCCTCGACTCTTTTGCAAACGGCATCCTAGTTTTAGCTCCGGCTCTACTTATCGCAGTAGGGGCTTACTATGTGATAAATGGACAAATCAGCTTGGGAACCTTATTAGCTTTTAATGCTCTGTCCGCCGCTTTTTTAGCACCTATATCATCCTTAGGTCAAACATATAATGATTGGTTACTGATAAATTCTTACATCCAAAAAATAAATGACGTCATGTTAACCAAAACTGAGGAAGATCAACAAACAAAAGGTATAACAAACATATTAAAGACAGATCCTCCGAGGCTCCAAGGGCAAATTGAGTTACATCATGTAAGTTTTCAATACGATGATTTTAGTGATCCAATCCTTAAAGACATTCATCTTAAGATATCACCGGGAGAGAAAATTGGAATAGTAGGCTCTTCTGGTTCAGGAAAAAGTACGTTAGCCAAATTATTCTTAGGTCTATACACTCCTTCAGAGGGACAAGTTCTATATGACGGTATATCTCTACAAAGATTGAATTTACCTAGCTTAAGAAAACAAATCGGAACGATATTACAGGAAACCACGTTATTCAATAAATCTGTTTTAGAAAATATACGAATGGAAAATAAGAATATTTCTAATGAACAAGTTAAACTAGCTGCAGAACTGGCGTATATCCATGATGAAATTATTAGCTTCCCTATGGGTTACCATACGATTTTGACCGAAGGAGGTGAGAATTTTTCTGGTGGACAGCGCCAAAGATTATTAATTGCAAGAGCTATAGCACAGCAACCATCCATTCTGATTATGGATGAAGCAACCAGTTCATTAGATTATCAATCGGAAGCTATTATCTCTGAGAATTTACAATCACTAAATATTACTCAAATTATCATTGCCCACCGATTAAGCACCATCAAAGAAGTAGACTGTATTTATGTCATGGATAAAGGAAAAATAGTAGAGAAAGGCACACATGAGGAACTATTAAACAAAAATGGTCAGTACTCAGCTCTTTATCGTGGACAGAAGCAGAATATAAAGGAAGAACTAATCGGTAATTAAAAAGGAGGAAATAAATAATGTTCATCACATTAATTAATGAGGATGAAAGAACATTACAAAAATTGAGAAATTTGCTTACGGAATATAATTTTAATTTTGTTTATGTTAACGACACTGTTGAGCTACCAGTAGAATCAAATAATGTAAGCGTACTTAGCTCCAAATCCTTAAAACATATGACGAAAAGCCTCCCTTTTTATTATAGATTCCATGAGAATATCATCCTAGATGTAAGAAAAAGATCTGTCTACAGAAAAAAGGAAAACCTCGAGCTTCCTTTATCTACAATTGAATATGAAATTATCTGTCTGTTATTAGAAAACTTAAATTCAGTTGTAACAACAGATCGACTACTTGACCAGGTTTGGGGAATTGATACACCCGTTGGTACAGATAATCTATATGTCTATATCAATCGATTGAGGAAAAAAATCGAACCATATCCAAAATATCCCTCGATTCTTATCACACATAGAAGATATGGCTATGAGCTTAAGCGCATGGATCATCTTCATTATTTAGAGAAGGAAGAGTAAGGTGTCTTCCTTCTCTTTCTTAATGAACGTCAATCTTTCGATAATAACCAATACTTAGCATTAACGGAATATAAAAAACAAGGATCAAAGAAACAATGGACAGGTTATAGCTGAAGGAAGCAAAGTTATAATAATCGGTTAAGCTAAATGCAATACGAGAAGGGATAGACCATGGGAATAGTGTCGCAATATCATACTCCATAATCAAACCCGCAACAACGGCCAAAATAACAGACACAAACATGGGTAGTAAGATATTTTTTTTCCATACAGTAAGAAGAATCGATAATGGAATTAATGCGAATTGCATCAGGATAACTAACAAATATATAGTCAAATAGTGAAGCAGCATCTCTTCATCTACAGAAGCCTTTAGAAAGCCTATCCCTAAGCCCAAGCTAATAAGAAAGGAAGAAAAAATAACGAAAGTCATCAGGATAAGAATGACCGTCATTTTCCCTAACAAAAAGTGTAACCGTGAATAGGGATAAGTAAATAAATAATTCACGGTTCGCTGCTGATACTCCATAGAAAAAATGTAGCTCGCTATTAAAGCAAACAAAGGGACACCAACGATAAGATTTAGGAAAGCTAAATTCCCTTGCAATAAAGTGAATAAATAATTCGCGTCTTCCCCTTCTTGTAGCTTTGTCATATACAAAGGTAAGAAGCTTAAGATGATCGGGACAATCGTAGCAATCGGCAAAATCCAAAGAATAATCGAACGTTTCAGCTTTAATAATTCGGTATAGATCACATTAAAAAACATCTAGGCCCCCTCCGTAAGCTCTATGAAATAATCTTCCAATGTATCTTTGGAAATATCTATCTTATTTACATCAATATTGTTTTGAATAAATAGCTTGTTTATCTTCGTACTATCATTTAAATTTTCATATACTCGGATAATTCCTGGTTCAACAATTTGAAAATCATGGATGTCAAGTTTTTCTTCTAATAAGAAAGTAGCCATTTGGTCATCATTGACTTGAAACTCTATATAATGTCTGTTCATTTCTCCTATTGTTTCCGAGCTAATCTCTTTAAGCAATTTACCTTTATGAATAATGCCGATCTTTTCGGCTAATTGCTCCACCTCACTTAAAATATGACTAGATATTAATACTGTAATATTTCTTTCCTTTGCTAAATGTTTAATCATCTTTCTTACTTCTTTTATCCCACTAGGATCAAGTCCATTTGTTGGCTCATCTAAAAGTAGTAGCTCAGGCTCGTGTAAAAGAGCACGAGCAATTCCTAACCTTTGCTTCATACCTAGTGAATAGGTTTTAACCCTTCGCTTTTTAGATTCGAATAAATTAACCTGCCTTAATGCATCGTCCACCGCATTTTTATCTGGATAACCCATTAATCGTCTATGAATCTCTAAGTTTTCTTCACCAGTAAGATTTGGATAAAAACCAGGTGTTTCGATCATCGCCCCTATTTTCTCAAATGGACGATTTTGTTTGCTTGCATTAATTCGCTCACCAAATAGCTCCATTTCTCCTCGTGAAGGTTTAATTAAACCTACAATCATTCTCATCGTAGTCGTCTTCCCGGCACCATTTTGCCCAAGAAAGCCATATATTTGCCCTTTTTGAATATTCATATCTACATTGTCTACGGCTATAATATCGTTATATTGCTTCGTCAAACCCATTGTTCTTAATACATAATCCAATTTCCTCACCTACCCTATATATCATTACTTCTACTATAACCGATATTTCTTAATCAACTTTTAAGATCATCTAAAAAAAACCTTAAAATTATATTGCAAAAAACGGCCTAAAGCCATCACTAACCATCAGCTGGGAAATAGACCACCACTGATGGTAGCGTCAAATTACTTATTAACGGCCTTTTGATATTCGACGAAGTTCCTCTTTTGACTATTTTTTGGAGGCTCTAAATATAATGGAGAAGGGACTTCATGAGGTCTTGCTAGCTGGAGAAGTCCATGTCCAATTCCAGAAAGCCCGAGCATAAGGCCAGGCATTTGTACCCCTGGTATGGAGCCACACGCCCAGTCTGACACAGATTCAATCGTCTTTAAGATATGCTGAGCCTTTAGATCCACCATTTTTTGTAGAGATGAATCATTTGATTTTGCTGCAGCAAATTGCAGGAACAAAAGATTTCCTAAATCACCATGACACAAACAATGACTATCATTGATCGTTTCCTTCGTTAATTGAGTCGTAATCCTGATTTCTTCCTTGAATTGTTTATCCTCGAAGCTATCACTCATTAACATTCTGGAAATACCGATTCCAGGAGCTCCATTACACCAGTGTGGACCTACTAGCTGTTGATCCCCAGGAACACGGTAATCTAACCAGTTATTATGCTCAGGAAGAAACAGTGATCTTTCATATTCTAGTGCCTGTTGCGCCATCTGCTTAAAAGAAGAATCTCCCGTATGATCGTATAATAAAGAAAGGGACCAAGCAATTCCAGCACTACCATGGGAAAATCCAACAACAGGTCGGTGAGCAGTGCTATTAACCCAGCCATATCCATGCTCTGTTTTTTGGGCATTGCAGATGAGGTGCTCTCCACAATGAAGCGCATTATCTAGAAAAGCTTTATCTCCCGTTACATTATACAGCTGTAAGTATACAGGAATAGCACCGGCCACTCCTCCTAACACATCATACTCTTTATCGTGATCTATATAATCTTTTAAGTGATGTGCTTCAACGATCGCTTGTTCCAATAGATCGGTATTATTCCAGATCTGTGATAAATGAATCATCGTGTAAACAACAGAGTTATTACCCTGATAGGCGGAAATATTCTTCAAATATTGATCATTTTGTGTGAAATATAAGGCTGCATTTAGTGCAGCAAGAGATAAATCCTTGAATTTTTCTATATTCGTTTCCTTTGCTAGATAGGAGGTGAAATAGGCAATGCCAGATAAACCGTTGTAAAGACCTGCATCTAATAAGGAATATTGCCATTGGGAATAGTTACCCATCCACTGTAATCCTAACCAAGTAACGTCCTTTCGATCATTGCCCCAAATCGCTTTAGAAGCTAAGTGATTCCCAATATCAATGGCCGCATCCAAAAAGTCGCCGCGATTCGTATCATCATAAATGGAGGCACCATGATCGGAGGATATAGCGCTATTCTTTTGTTTTACTTGTTTAAATTCATGGTCTTTGTTGCCAACACCTAGTGATGCTTTGATAATTTCCGTTTGATCCTCGAGATCATCGTAGCTTAAGTCCTCACACCTTTTTAACACTTGTGAAAAGCTGTCTTTTGGAAAATAGTCCTTTATTTGTTGATCATTACTTGTCCAAAGGTCCTTCGAATCAGGCTTGGTATAAAAATAAGGGATGTCACCTATCAGCAAATCATCTATTTCTGCTGAGACGACTTTTTTAAGATGCATTGCCTTATCTAAACCTGACCATAGTCGACCCATTAATCGCTCTCGATCGATGCCATTTTGTAAAAAATCCGGATGGTGACCACCTTCTAACAATAAAGCATATACATAGGTTGGTCGTAGCACTTGCCGTGTCTTGTCTTCTTTAAAAATAGTGATAAACTGACGTAACTCTTCCTTATGCTCCATCAATAGCTTATAAATCGTTTCAAAACCATTAATTAAATCCTCCTTGTAATGCAATAATTCAATTGATTCTCCATTTAATACGGGCAAATTATTTGCATCTCTTGTTGTGCCTTTTCTTCGAACAACCTTCATTTCATCTGTACCAATATTGTCCCAATCCATTCTCGTAAAAGGGGTTTGCTGCCCGCCTTTACCACCTAATCCACTTATTTCTGACATTCCTTGGTCCTGATTATATCCACCTACTAAAAACGGAAGTAATTGTGTTCTTAATACACTACTTTCTAATTTTTCCTTCGCGTGCATCATAGCAGAAGAACGAGGGCCGGGAGCATCTTCCCTATGATGAAAGAGAGATTCTAAATCAATCAAAACAGGATATTCACCAGAGGCAATAATATTTTCATAATGAAAATCAGTTGCCTCTAGCAGATATAGAACGCCTAAATATCCACCTTGTCTAAAATAGAAATTCTTCACTTGCGATTCTTGCTCACAGTCCTTCTTGTCGATAAATTCCTCCCATCCATATTCATCATGATCGATTATCTTTTGTATAGGAAATGGACAGGTAAATCCTTTCTGGTTGATCCAGGATAATAGATCTTGGAAGTGCTTACTAATGGCCAATGACTTCGGCTTGTATAAGACTTTCTTTCCATTGTTAAAATAAAAAACCAACACACTCTTCCCTTTTCGATGGAGATCAGAAATTCCACCTTCTATCTTTTTGATACTGTCTACAGACAGCTGCATTTGGATCTCCATTTGTTCTTTATCCTGGTAAAATCTTTCGATTGCTTCTGTGATAAAATGAACCCAATTCTCTGTATATGTAACAAAAAGTCTAATGAGTACTGGATAATCTGTTAAAGTTTTATTCAGAGCATCTATTTCTAACACTCTATTCCGAATAAAACTATTATATCTTTCCTTAGAATCTTCTCCTTCTAATTTGTTCAGCATCTTATCAATATGCATCTCCAGTGTATAAGAAGGGGCTGCAACTAAGGTTAACCTTCTACACAAATTATAAAGTAGATCCTCATTTAATGATCGAATAGACTGTTTATCTAGTTCATAGGTTTTAGATAAGTTATTCCATAGGTTAGTAAGTTGGTCCTTTGCCCATACGATTAATGGGGATACTCCCCTGGAGAAAGGGAAATCCATTGGTTTCATTAAGGAATCTATTTCCGATTGTGGCTTTCTACGTGTTATCTCTATGATTTCCTCCCATTTATGCATCCAAGCATGCTCTGTCACCCAATCCATATCTCTTCGTTTATCAATATAATGCAAAAACTCCTGATCACTTAATTGGTAGGAGCTTAAATATTCGTCCAGTAGCTCTTTTTTATTGACGCCGATTTCCTTGCACCATTTTTCATATAATGATCTTGCCTTTTCCTCATCTATAAAAGCAGAGAAGTTATCTGTTAAAACTCTTTCTGATAGATAGCTTCCTAGTTTGTATTTTCCTTCCATGATTAAATCCTCCTTTTTAAATAACAAAAAGGATGAAGAGACACGTAAGAACCTCTCCACCCTTTGTTGTGATTAGCAACATCCAGACCAAGAACATACTGTGATTCCGTTATCACAAGTACAGTCACCTGTAAAAGAAGGAATCCAGCCTGGGCCACAGTCACCACCTACAATGTTAGATAATACCTCTGCATCAATTTCAGTTGCAATATTTCCTGATGGGTGATTCATAGCCATTTCCTCTCTTAGCTCCGGATTTTTTAACGCAGCAATTTGCTTTTCCATGAACTTCACCTCCCTTATTGTTTATAGTTTATTTATAAACTATTTCGATTAGATGCGTCCTTAAAACAACCTTTAATTTTCACTTTTTTCAATCGCTTCTTTAATATCTTCAAAATTTGCATTTACACTTTTTCCATTTACGAAGACAGTAGGCACTGAATTAATATTATGCTCTTTTGCAAAGTCTCTGTCTTTCTGTACTTTTTGTTCTGATGCGTCTAAATCAGTAAAATCTGTTGTAGGAGAGAGATTCTTCGCTATATCTAATATTTTTTGTTCGGTAAGTTCAGATTCCCCATATAATTCATGATAAAATTGCCAGTACAACTCCTCGTCCTCAGCCAGAATCGATTCCCCTAAAACACTGGCATAGGTAGATTCTGGCTGTTTGACAAATGGATTATCAATGAAATACATTTTAGCCTTTCCTGTATCAATTAATTCTTCTCTTATCGCAGGGAACTCTTCCTGCGCGAATTCTTTACAATCAGGACACATAAAATCGCCAAATTCAACTATGGTAGCTTCCGCATCCTCATTCCCTATCATAGGTTGGTCTTCTATTGGTAGATTTTCTATAGGGGCCGTTTCAAAATTAGTAAACAATAAAAATATCACCACAGCCAGAACGATGACACCACTTGATAATACGATTTTTTTCATAGAATCCTCCTTTTAATGAATCAATTGTTTGTTAATATTATATTGAATCTTAATATTATTAACCTTAATACAGGTTTAAGGTTCTTTTGACATAAGGTGAGGAAAGTTGCTATTACTTATTTGTTCTAATAAACTTTATCTTATACTTGATTCAAATCTCCCAATATTTATCTGGGATAAACCTCTCATTTTTTGAGTTTTTATTGTGCTTTTTCATCGAGTAATATATAATCCTTTATGTTAGCGTTTTCATTAGTGAATTTATGTAGGGGGTAAACACATGGTGACCTTTTTCGTTTCAATCGTGTTATTGATCGTTGCCTATTTTACGTACGGTAAATTTGTTGAAAAAACTTTCGGAGTAGATCATGCACGGAAAACACCTGCTATCGCAAACCAAGATGGTGTTGATTTTGTTCCGATGAAAAAACAAAAGAATGCGATGATTCAATTACTTAATATTGCTGGAACAGGTCCAATATATGGTCCAATTATGGGTGCTCTTTTTGGCCCAGTAGCATTTATTTGGATTGTACTTGGTTCGATTTTTGCTGGGGCTGTTCATGATTATTTGACCGGCATGATTTCGATTCGCAACAAAGGGGCGCATATACCTGAACTTGCCGGGAAGTTTTTAGGGAAAATTCCCCGGCATTTGGTTAATGCCTTTGCATTACTGCTCCTTCTTCTAGTCGGAACGGTATTTGCTACCACATCTGGATCACTACTTCATATTTTACTAAATGGTCATGTAGCATTATGGATTATTTTAGGTGTTATCTTTCTTTATTTCGTGTTATCAACGATGCTACCAATCGATAAGATTATTGGTAACATTTATCCTGTCCTTGGTGCTATCTTGTTAATCGGGACAGTTGGAGTTGGTATTGCGATGTTCACGTCTGGAAATGGTTCAGCTATTCCGGAATTGTCATTTAAAAACATGCATCCAGAAAACCTAGCCATATTCCCGATGCTATTTTTAACGATTACGTGTGGTGCATTGTCAGGATTTCATGCGACACAGTCTCCACTTATTTCCCGTACAGTGCAAAAAGAAGCACAAGGTCGTTATATTTTCTATGGAATGATGGTTGCTGAAGGGGTTATCGCGATGATTTGGGCAGCGGCTTCCATGAGTTTGTTCCACGGGCAAGAATTAAATGACCTGATTAATGCTGGTACCGCCTCTGCTGTCGTAAATGAAGCATCGACAACTCTGCTTGGCGCAATTGGAGGGACTATTGCCGTGTTAGGTGTTATTGTTCTTCCGATCACGTCTGGTGACACCGCTTTCCGTGCTGCAAGATCCGTTATTGCGGATTATATGAAGTTAAATCAAAAGAAAATAATGAATCGGTTAGTCATTGCATTACCTTTATTTGCCGTGTCTATCATTTTAACGCAAATTGACTTTAACATCTTATGGCGGTATTTCTCCTGGGCAAACCAATCAACTGCTGCACTTGCCCTATGGATTGCTACCATGTACTTACTGTTGAAAGGTAAAAACTATTGGATTTCACTCGTTCCTGCACTGTTCATTACGGATATGGTATTTGTCTATATACTAAATGCACCAATCGGTCTTAATCTATCATTGCAAATGTCACATATCGGGGGTATTATTCTCACCGTGATCTTTGCTGTTTGGTTCTTTAGAAAAGCAAAGCTCAATAAATCAGACAGGATTGAAGCAGACTTGCAAAACGCTGCATGAACATTCAAACCCCCGCAAATTCTTATACACAGAATTTACGGGGGTTATTGATTCAGTCATGTTTGTCTAAATCAGTTGCTACAGTACTTTCGACAAAAACGCTTGAGTTCTTTCGTTTTGCGGATGATTAAATAATTCATCTGGTGTTCCTTGTTCGACGATAAAACCTTCGTCCATAAAGATTACGCGATCGGCAACTTCCTTGGCGAAGCCCATTTCATGTGTCACAATAATCATCGTCATACCCTCTTCGGCCAAATCTTTCATAACCTGAAGGACTTCTCCGACCATTTCAGGGTCTAAAGCCGAAGTAGGCTCGTCAAACAACATAATGTGCGGTTCCATGGCTAAAGCACGAGCAATAGCTACCCGTTGTTTTTGCCCGCCAGATAAGTTATCGGGATATACCTCGGCTTTGTCTACCAATCCAACTTTATCAAGTAACTGTGTTCCTAATTCATTTGCTTCTGACTTTGTTTTGCCTTTTAATTTTTTTGGTCCCAACGTAATGTTTTCCATTACCGTCATGTGCGGGAACAGATTGAATTGTTGGAACACCATTCCCATTCTCTGGCGCAACTCATTAATATTAGTTTTGGGAGCAGTAAGGTTGTCCCCCTCGATCAAAATATCGCCACCTGTTGGTTCCTCTAACAGGTTCATACAACGTAATAGTGTACTTTTCCCTGAACCTGAAGGACCGATAACACACACTACTTCTTGTGATTGAACATCAATATTTATATCTTTCAGAACCTCTAATTTACCAAATGATTTCTTAAGATTTTGTACTTCAATCATTCTCATGCTACATCTAATCTCCTTTCAAGCCAACGAGCGAATAGGCTTAATGAATAAATAATGACAAAATATAGTACTCCAACTGCGAATAATATTTCGAAAGCACGGTAATTAGCTGCATAAATCGATTGGCCAGATAAAGTAAGCTCGGCTAACCCAATGGCAGAAAGGAGTGATGTATCTTTAATACTTACTATAAATTGGTTGACAATTGCGGGGATCATGCGCTTTATTGCTTGAGGTAAGATGATTAAACGCATCGTTTGGGCATAAGAAAAGCCAATTGTTCTTCCGGCTTCCATTTGTCCTTTATCGATAGAGTTTATTCCAGCACGGAAAATTTCTACTAAATAGGCTGCAGCATTGACCGTTATCGCAATCACACCTGCGGAAAATGCTGTTAAATCGATATCGATTACACTTGGCAAACCAAAATAAATAAATAATATTTGAACGAGTAATGGTGTTCCGCGAATGATATCTACAAAAGCCGTGGAAAATCCCCTTAAGATTTTACTCTTTGTTATACTAAAAACACCTAATATCAATCCAATAAACATGGCGAGAATAAGTGATATAACTGTAATTTCTATTGTTACACCCATCCCTCTTAATAGAGTGGGTAATCCTTCAAGAATAACCTCTATAGTTTCCATAATAACTGGTATCCCTCTTTCTTTTAGAAAAGCGCAGAGCACCCATTTAGAAACGTAGTGACTGGAGTGAATCAACTGAGATAAAGGAATCACGGTGAGCTTGCGAGCCGATGATGACTTTCACCTAAAGGTATAAGTGCGACTAAGCCTCTGGTTTCACCAATCGGCAAGTCTTCTTTATCGTAGGGCGATTCGTGAAGTCACCTAGTTTCTGGGCGCTCGGAGCTAGACATCTACGCTAATTTTATACTTTCTTTTAGAAAAGGTGTGACTAGAAGCGCCACACCTTTTTATTGAATCAGAATTTTTACGTTAATGATTATTCAGAAAAATATTCGCTATAAAGCTCGTCAAACTCACCACTATCTTTGAGCTCTTGAAGACCAGTGTTGATTTTTTCCACTAGTTCTTCACTTCCTTTAGAAATGGCTACTCCATAGTCCTCACTTGGGTACTTATCACCAACTAAGCGAAGCTCGGAGTCTTCCCCATCCTGGTTGATTTTATAGGCAACACTAGGATAATCATTAATGACCGCATCGGCATTACCGTTTTCTAATTCCATATACATGGTCGCATCGTCTTGCAGTTTCGTTACCTCACCGTTATATTCTTCAGCCAGTTCGTTGGCTAATTCCAAACTGGATGTCCCTTGTTTTGCTACAATAGTTTTGCCTTCTAAATCTGCTTCTTCTTCAATATCACTATCTTCTAACGTAATTAAAGATAAACCAGATTCAAAATATGGATCGGAGAAATGAACAACTTCTAAACGGTCCTCTCTAATTCCGATAGCTGATACGGCTGCGTCGACTTGATTAGCTTGAAGTGCTGGGATAATACCATCAAATTTCATGATCTCCCAGTTAACAGCTAAGTCTGCCTTCTCAGCAATTGCCTCCACTAGCTCTACGTCAAAACCTGTTAATTCGTCATCTACTTTATATTCAAATGGTGGATAGTCTTGCACCACAGCAACGGTAATCTCTTCTTTTGTTTGATCCGAAGCGTTACTATTATCTTCGTCACCTGTCCCACACCCTGCTAATGCAAATGTAATGATACCGACTAAAGCAATCAAGACCATCTTATTAGCGAATGTGTCCATCTTTTGTTTATTCATCAAGAATAATCCTCCCACAAAATTTATTTGTTATCACACGACTCTATCTATTGTATCGATATATTTAGATAGATCCAAATTACAATAATATTTGTTTATCATGATATGTTCATGTTTAGTCAGTTATGATGATTTATATGGTAGATTTTGCAGATATCCTTAGAGAGAGTTAGATATACTGTCATATCCTCTAATATTGCATTAGGAATAGATATAACGTTTTCCTCCAATTTTTCATATTTTACTTTATAGAGAAATACTATTAAAGAAAGAGGTGATAGTGAATAACACGGTAAGACTCACAAAATGCTCTAAGTTTACTATTACCAACGAAATGGATACAATAATTGCAAAAGGGAGAGTGATATAAATGAAATATATGAATACCTGGAACCTAGAAACAATTTTCTCTGGCGGTACGAAATCCCAGGAACTACAAACGAAATTAACCGATATACATAAACATATAAATGAATACCAATCACTATTAACTAACTGGAATCATCACCCAAAATCAGTAGATACATTTAAAACAATCTTACATAAACAAGAGACTATTGAAAATGGATTATCCCAAGCTGCGACATTTGTACAAATGTGGCATGATGCTTATATGAATGATGAACATGCCAATGTTGTAAAAGGACAAATTATGGAATTGTATAGTGAGGTACAAAAGGCTACCAACACCTTTACGAAACAAATAGTTGAAATTGCAGAGGATGATTGGCAGCAACTATTAGCAGATAAAGATTTAAGTGAAGTTGCTTTTGCTTTAAATGAAATGCGGAATAATGGAAAGCGTCTACTATCTGAAGACGAAGAAGAGCTAATTGCAGAGCTGAATAAAGATGGTTTGGCAGCATGGAGCGATTTATATGATACAGTCGTTTCGATTATGACGATTCCATTTACGGATGATAAAGGGAACACTACCGAACTATCTGTAGGCCAAGCGATGAATAGAATGTATGCTGATCCAGATCCTAAAGTGAGGAAGCAAATTTTTGAAAATTGGGAAGCGGCCTGGTCAAAGAATGGCCCGATTTTTGCTGATATTTTAAATCATTTAGATGGCTATCGGATTACATTACAAAACAAACATCAATATCAACACCACTTAGAAGAGCCTTTAGAATATAATCGGATGACCGAAGATTCTCTAAATGCGATGTGGTCAGCCGTTGCCAATAATAAGCAGCCATTCCTTGATTTTATCAGTCAAAAAGCAAAGCTATTAGGTATGGAGAAACTAGGTTGGCAGGATGTTGATGCTCCAATTGCTTTAGGTGATGTGAAGCCAACCGATTTTACATATGATCAAGCTTGTGACTTTGTCATTGATAACTTTGCCTCCTTTGGTCCAACACTTGCTGATTTCGCCAAGCATGCATTAGAAAATCGTTGGGTCGAGGCCGAGAATAGACCAAATAAGCGACCGGGTGGATATTGTACGAGTCTTCCAGAGTTCAGTGAATCACGTATTTTTATGACATTTACTGGTTCATCCTCTGATACAAGTACTTTAGCACATGAATTAGGTCATGCATTCCATAGTCATGTGATGAAAGATCTGCCAGCATTGAATCGAAACTATGCCATGAATGTCGCAGAAACAGCTAGTACGTTTGCAGAAACAATTATTAATAACGCAACGATAAAAAACGCAAAGTCTGAGAAAGAAAAGATCACCTTATTAAACACGAAACTAGAAAATGCTACAGCCATGTTCATGAACATTCATGCTCGTTTCTTATTTGAAAATGCTTTCTATCAAGAACGTGCCAGAGGGTTTGTGTCGGAAAAACGATTAAATGAATTAATGGTGGAAGCACAAAAGGAAGCATATGGGGATAGCTTAGCTAACTACCATCCACACTTCTGGAGTAGTAAGTTGCACTTCTTTATTGATGATATACCATTCTACAACTTCCCCTATACATTCGGATTCTTGTTCAGCTTAGGCATCTATGCGAAATACTTAGAATCCCCTGAAGGATTCGAAGAAAGATATATTGCCTTATTACGTGATACTGGGTCAATGGAGGTGGAAGATCTTGCAAAGAAACATCTTGGTGTGGATATTACGAAAGAAGGTTTTTGGGCAGCTGGTATTCAATTAATGGCGAAGGATGCTGAAGAATTTATGCGATTAACAGAGAAGATCGAGCATTAATTCATTTATCGTTTTGCATTTAGTGGAGATACAAAATCATTTTCAATTTGTATCTCCACTTTAATAATCTTTATATCTTCGGTCCCGCCTCCACAATGGCTTGTGATACATTAGAAAACCGATTAAAGTTTGATGAGAACTTTTCTGCTAACTCTTGTGCTTTCTTATCATAATCATTTTGGCTTCCCCAAGTTAGACGTGGGGTTAAGATTTCTGTCGGAACGCCGGCAATCATGTCAGGCACATATAGACCAAAATGGGAATCTTGCTTATAATTGGCTTTCTCCAGATCCCCATTTATTGCTGCTCGAACCATCGTGCGAGTGTAAGTTAAATTTATTCTTTCACCAACTTCGTATGATCCACCAGACCATCCTGTATTCACAAGATAGACACGTACATCATGTTCAGCGATTTTTTTACCGAGCAACTCAGCATATACAATTGGGTCAAGTGGAAAGAACGGCTCACCAAAGCAAGTAGAAAAGGTCGCTTCTGGCTCCGTGACACCACGTTCCGTACCAGCAAGCTTCGATGTATACCCAGATAGAAAATGATACATTGCCTGCTCTTTCGTTAGTTGCGATATAGGTGGAAGTACACCAAATGCATCTGCTGTAAGAAAAATAATAACTTTCGGATGGCCTGCAATACTAGGATTAACCGCTCCAGGTATATTTGCAATTGAATAAGCTGCACGTGTATTTTCCGTATGCGTGCTATCATCAAAATGCAACTGACGGGTATCTCGATCAATTGCTACATTCTCTAGAACGGAACCATATTGAATAGCATCCCATATTTGGGGTTCTTTTTCTTGTGAAAGTCCGATACACTTTGCGTAACAACCACCTTCAAAATTAAAAACACCACTCTCTGACCAACCATGTTCATCATCGCCAATCAAATATCTTTCCACATCTGCAGATAATGTTGTTTTTCCTGTTCCGGATAATCCAAAAAACAACGCCACATCCTCTGAATTATCTCCCCTATTAGCAGAGCAATGCATTGGTAAGATACCTTCGAAAGGGAGTAAATAGTTGAGCACACTAAAAATAGATTTCTTCATCTCACCTGCATAAGCAGTACCACCAATTAACACCGTTTTTCGCTCAAATGAGATAGCAATAAAGGTTTCAGAGTTTAATTCATCTTTGCTAGGATCTGCTTTTAAGCCGGGTAGACAAATCACAGTAAAATCAGTTTCCTGTTTTTTAGCGTCCAAATCATTCTGTTCAATAAATAGCTGTTGGGCAAACAAGTTATGCCATGCAAACTCATTGATAATACGGATAGAGAACTTATGCTTTGGATCTGCACCAGCCGCTCCTTCAAATGTAAATAACTCCCGTTCAGACATATAGGCTAACGCTCTTCGATAAAGGGAATCAAATGTTTCTTGAGACATCGGCTGATTAACTTTTCCCCACGTTACGTGTTCCTTTGTAATAGAATCGGCTACAATATATTTATCCTTTGGTGATCTACCAGTAAATTCCCCGGTATAAGCATGTAGTGCCCCTTTTTCCGTAAGCATTGCTTCCTTGTGGGTAATTGCCTTCTCCATTAGTTGGGACACTGATAAATTTCTGTTCAAGTTTTCTAAATGGAAATCGTCTATCGTATTAAGCTCTTTCACTCATCTCATCCCTTCTATTCACTTGGTACTAAAAATTGTGTTTACAGTACTACACAAACAATGGAATTAGTAGTCCTGCAAGTAATAAAATTAATGCCCCGCCTAAGCGTGAAGAAATTTGGGCAAATGGCATTAGATCCATTCTTTTTGCTGCAGAAAGCACGGCCACATCCCCTGTACCTCCCATATTTGCCATACAAAGACCTGCTGTAATTGCTGCTTCTATTGGATAAAAACCAACCAATTTTCCTAATAACGCCGCGCCAATAATTGCACCTAGTATAACCCCAAAAACTGTTAAAATATATTGCAAAGTTAATGCCTCTAATACGGTACCTAAATCGGTATAAGCAACACCAATACCAAAAAGTAAAGCAAAAGTCCAATTTCTGGCTACGAATTGATACCATTGACTAGCACCATCGATAACCTGAGGCGGAATAATATTTGCAATTTTTGCGACTGCTACAAGAATTATCATAATCGCATAGGGATGTAATGGAATGATAGCTCCTAATAGGGAGCCAATTGAAAAAAAGGATAGTGCTGCAAGTAGGCCAGCACCCATCTTCTGAATATCGTATTTTAACGTTGGTTTTTCATATGTGAATCCTTTTACTAATTGTCCATTACCAGTTAGCGAGGGGTATATTTTTCCAATTTTATCTAATAGACTTGCTAATACAATAGCAAATACATTTCCTAATGCTAGTGCTGGCACAAGCATCGAAATATAATAACTCGGATCATTTCCCAGTAATTCGGAATAAACTTGACTCATCGGAACTGCTCCAGCACCCATTCCACCACCCAGAATTGGCATTGCGATGACTAACACTGCATCTTGAAGTGTAAAACCAATAAGAGAACCAATCAATCCAGTAAGTGCCATTGCGCCTAGAACGGCTCCACCAATAGGAAGGAAATAACGCAAGCCTACTTTCATTAATATTTTTGAGTTCATTCCTAAAATACTACCTGTTATTAAGGCGGCAATATAAAAGTTTAAAAAACCGCCAGATTTCATAAATTCCGTTATAGATGTTGTGATTGTTTCTGGAAGTAGCCCACTATATACCATATAAGCGGAACCGAATATGGCGACTATAGCTCCACCGCCAAGATAGCTATTAACAATTGGCAGACGATTTCCTATCTCTCCGAATAACTCACCTAGTACAATCATAACGAGCAAGCTGCCAATCATTCCTACTGGCAAATTGCCGGTATACATACATGTAAGCGTAATTGCTGTAAATATGGAAAACCAAATTATTGGAATATTAAAGATAGTATATGTGTTAGCCACTTCAAGAGGGTGTACATTTGTATCACTTTTTACAACCGTTTTATTTGAGTAATCTTTAGCTAATTCCGTCATGAAACTTCCTCCTCATCTTGCTTTGAAGCCAGGATTTTAAATGTACCTGAACTTCTCCTCTTCTTTTTGGTAGATGTCATTTTCACCGCCTTCTTTGTTATATGTTTTGTCATTCACTCACCAAGCGGATAAATCGCTTTCATTTTCGGTAGCCAATGTTAATTGATATTTATATATCCTATTATTTCTTTTGCTAAATGAAAAGTTTATAAAACTAATGAATTTTTTTTGTAATTAAAAAAAGTATGACTCAAAAACCTCCTGTTTTTGAGTCATTTTAAATAAGTATCTAATATTTCGCTATGTTCTTTATACGAATACTGATAAACGGGTCTACCAATCCCATAGGTTAATGTTTCTTCCAATACATCAATCTTTACTAAAAACATAAGATACTTCCGCACAGAAACTCTCGATATACCTGTTGATTCCGCAATCTCATCTGTTGAGAAAGTTTTTGCTTTTTTGATCGTGTTAATGATGATTAATAGCGTACTTTTCGTCAATCCTTTTGGCAAAGCCTTGTTTTCCATCACTTTTTCTTTATCAGAATTTAATAATTTTTGGTCTAATTCTAGCTGATTCAATTTTTTTCTTTGATGTAATAATTCAAACTTTTCTTTGTAGCGCATTAGTGCTTGTTTAAAACGTTCAAATTCAAACGGCTTGATTAGATAATCAATTGCTCCATGATGCAATGCGGATTGAATATTTTCAGTATCCGTGGCAGCTGTAATTAAAATAACATCAATCGGTATCTCCTTTTGACGAATAGCGGACAACATTTCAAGTCCATTATCCCCTGCCATATAAATATCTAGTAGCACCAAATCAATGCCATGTTGCTTTTCTTCCATTTGTTCCATCGCTTCTTCCACGGAATAAGCAATATCTACTAATCGATAGCCTTCTACCATGCTTAGGAAGCGTTTATTAAATTCCGCTACCATTGGGTCGTCTTCTACTATTAACACTTTAATCGCCATCTTGCATCCCATCTCTCATAGCAGCATAGTCGAGCACTACGTTAAATGTAGTCCCTCTTTTATTAGTGGACATTTTTAATTCCCCATTTAATTTTTCAATACTTTGATTCATTAAATAAAGACCGAAACCTCTATTTGAACCTTTCGTGGAAAATCCTTTCTTGAAAATTTTCTCTGTATTTTCTGCAGAGATTCCTGGTCCTGAATCAGATACTATTATGGATAATTTACCATGATTTTTCTTCAACTGTAATGTAATTTTCTTCTCTTCACTAGTGGTGAGCGCCTCTATTGCATTATCAACTAAGTTTCCAATAATGGTGATCAGCTCTTGACTCGTTTCTAAGCTAAGTGCTTCATCAATTCGTGAATCGTTGGAAATTTTAAACGTTACATTCCGCTCTCTTGCATAGCTCATTTTACCTATCAGAAAACCCGCAAGTACTGGATCCTTGATAGTTTTGGTAATCACTGCAGCTTCCTGATTGTTCATATCAATTATTTTGCGGATAAATGGCAATAATTCATCATAAGCTCCCATTTGAACCATACCAAGTATAACATGAAGCCTGTTCATAAATTCATGTGACTGTGCACGAAGCGCCTCAACATAGGTTCTAACACCTGTTAACTGTTTTGCCAATTGATTCACTTCGGTTTTATCTCTAAATGTAGAGATTGCACCTACAACCTTATTGTTAACAATTAACGGCTCACGGTTGGTTAGAATAGATATTCCATTTAGCGTCTGTTCCTCATTACGTTCTGATTCCCCTGTCTCAATGACACGATCCAGTTTGGTATTTGGCATATAATCTGTTATTTTCATGCCAATGGGCTGATCTGACAAACCAGCTTTTTTAAACAAATGAAGTGCTGATTTATTTACTAATGTAATTCTTAAATCATCATCGACAGCTAAGATGCCTTCATGAACAGATTGTAACATGGTACTCCGTTCTTCCAAAAGCTTTGATATCTGATAAGGCTCCAGACCGAATAACATTCTTTTTATATATTTAGCAAGTAAAAATGCTCCGATGATCCCGACAATAATACCGAGTAAGCTTCCTTTCATAATATTTTGGTGGCCTTGTGACAAAGCAAATTCCACATTGTCTAGTGAGATTCCAACCGCAACAGCACCGATTTGGTTTCCATTATCATCATATATCGGTGTAAAAGATCTTAAAGAATCCCCGAGTGTACCTTCAGATACTGATACATACTCCTCTCCTTGGAGAACAGCCTTTTCATCTCCTCCTTTGAAGTACTCGCCAATCATTTCTGGGTTAGGGTGGGTATATCTAATGCCCTCGATGTCCATAACAACGACAAACATCATTTCCGTTATTGTTTGGACTTCTTGTGTATATGCTTGAATAGCTTCTGTTTTCTCTTTTTGTAATAGGCTTGCTTTTACAATCTCAGATTTGGCAACAGTCCTAGATACAATCTGTGCCTTCTCTTCCTGATTATCCCTAATCCGCTCACTAGTTGTATTGCTGATGAGCAAATCTGTAACTAATAAAGAAAGTAAAACAACGATACAACCAAACAATGTAATAATAACACTCAATTTAAACGGTCGCTTCACCACATCACCCCATTTTCTATTAAGGATTATAGCAGACATATGTCTAGATTTGATATAAAAAAAGTCGACTGATTGCCAAACAGTCGACTGATTTAAATACTTTTATTTAGACATAGCAACTCTTCTAGCTACTCCTGTATCTATTGCTGCATTTGAAACTGCCTGTGCCACTGCTGGTGCTACCCGTTCATCAAAAGGTGCCGGAATCACATAGTCTTTAGACAACTCCTGTTCCGAAATTAATGAGGAAATCGCAAGTACGGCTGCTTTCTTTATTTCCTCATTGATATGTGTTGCATGTACGTCTAATGCCCCTTTAAAAATTCCTGGAAATGCAAGCACATTATTTACCTGATTCGGAAAATCTGAACGCCCAGTTCCAACCACTTTAGCACCAGCAGCCTTAGCATCTTCCGGCATAATTTCTGGTATAGGATTAGCCATCGCAAAAATAATTGGATCTTCATTCATGGTGGACACCATTTCTTTAGTTAAAGCACCCTCTACCGATACGCCGATAAATACGTCTGTACCTATAATAGCTTCCTCTAATGTACCTTCTACACGATTGACATTAGTAATTCTCGCGATCTTTGTTTTAAGTGGGTTCATTCCATCAGGTCGTCCTTCATAAATGGCGCCTTTAGAATCACATAGAACAACATCTGAAACGCCAAAATAATTTAATAATTGAACTATCGCAATGCCAGCAGCACCAGCACCATTAATTACCACTTTAATGTCTGTCATTTTTTTATTCACAAGTTTAAGTGCGTTTACTAACCCTGCTACAGTTACAATTGCCGTCCCATGTTGGTCATCATGAAAAATGGGAATGTCCGTTTCTTTTTTCAAGCGTTCTTCAATTTCAAAACATCTAGGAGCTGAAATATCTTCTAAGTTAACTCCTCCAAAGGTTGGCTCTAATAATTTCACTGTATTAACTATTTCATCCACATCATTTGTATTCAAACAAATCGGAAATGCATCAACACCTGCAAAGTTTTTAAATAAAACAGCTTTTCCTTCCATAACAGGCATTGCTGCTTCTGGCCCAATATTTCCAAGCCCTAATACGGCAGATCCATCTGAAATAACTGCAACAGTATTTCCCTTCATTGTATAATCAAACACTTTGTTGTTGTCTTGATAGATTTCTTTGCACGGTTCCGCTACTCCCGGTGAATAGGCAAGGCTTAAGTCATACATATTGCGAACTGAAACCTTAGCACTTGTTTCTAATTTTCCTTTATTGTCTCGATGCATTTGTAATGATTGTTCCCGTAGTATATCCATCGTTGGTCTCTCCATTTCTAAAAATTTCTAGCGCTACTTCTTTTATACCTTCATTTATAATAAATATTTTCTACCGTTAATAGGTTATATAACTAATTAAGCCTTTTTGTAATTAAAAAAATTATCTGTTGTTTCATTTAGAAACTTTGTCTTTTGATTATTTTATATTCAGAAAGAAAAATGCCCCCTTTTAGTGGAGACATCAGTTAGTTTCCGTTATGTTCATTTATCTGTCACTTTCACCTATTTATTGGCCACTTTTTTGTGTTTATCAGTCACTTTCATACATTTATCAATCACTTAGCGGAGAATTCCTGTCTTATAATAAAGAAGGCAAACTGCTGCTAATTCTGTAACACATCGGCAAGATCTTTTAAAGAATGGTACTGTCTAATTTGATAGTTCCTTCCTTCTTTATTTAAGAATCCTTTATCACAAAACTGTCTCAGCACATGCTGCAGGTGTCTGTAGGATACTCCTAAATAATCACAAACCGTAACATGTCTTTCCTTATAAGTCCCTTGATCAGCAGTTTGCAAAATAAAATCGGCCAACCTGTTTTCCAATGGGAATGCTAAGCTTTGTGTATACTTAGCCGCCATCTCTGTTGCCTTTACACTTAAAAACTTGGTTAGCTCACGTAGAAATTTCGCATCTTCGAGCAATTGTTTGCGATAGTAATAGATCGGAAGCGCAAAACAAATCGTCTTCGTTGAAGCTTGAATTCCTTTTGTATAATAAACATCATGTAATAACTCCATTTCTCCGATGTATTCATTGGCATTGATAAAATTTATTAATGATACCTTTCCATTTTGATGGGTTATGTAAATCTTTGCTTTCCCCTCAATAACGTAGAAAAGAAAATCAGGTCTCTTGTCCTCCTGAATGATCCAATCATTACGTTGATATTCATGTACTTCGATAAAGTCCCCCACTGAAAAGGAAAATAAATGCGCAATAGAGTGCTCTTCTAAATAAACCTGCTTTTTCTTCCCTTTATACTTTTTCATCTATTCACCTCAAAATAAGAGATATCTCCTATTATTTCTTTATACCTCCATGATATCATGCATTTCATGAGGAGGATATATAATGAACACACAACGCTGGATGAGCTTACATTTTTTTAGTTTCTTTTTGACATGGGGGATTTTCTTACCTTATTGGTCTGGCTGGATGATTCAAACAAAAGGGATATCCGTCTCTGAAGCTAGTTTGATCATGAGCTTAGGCTTGGTTGCAAGAGGGCTTTCAACTCTATTTGCCTTTCCTTATTTATCAGCGAAAGTAAGCAGTAAGAGGTTATTAAACATCATGGCAATTGGTACACTAGTTGCTATTGTCTATTATATACCGACGAACTCCTTTGCCAGTTTGTTAATAGCAACCATTATTTTGCATCTATTTTATCCTATTTTGATGCCTGCGTTAGACAGTGTGGCAGGTGTCCTGGTGCAAAGCAAACAATTACAGCATTATGGAAGAAGTCGTCAATGGGGCTCTATTGGTTTTGTTTCCGTTGGGATGGTTTTGACCATTTTTACCGGATGGTTTGGCGATGAAATCATCTTGTGGGCGTTATTACTTGGCATAATCGGATTCATGTCTCTTCAATTTATGCAAACACCAGATATTTTAGCGGAAAAGCCACCAAAAAACCAAACAAAAAAAGTAGGCATCCTACAATTATTCCGTATCAAACACTTCCCTTTGGTACTTATTATCGTTATTTTACTGCAAGCGGCACATGCAACATATTACAACTATGGCTATATATTTTTACAAGAAATCCAAGCACCGACATACCTGATTGGTTTCATTATTAATATTGCTGTCATTGCGGAAATCATCTTCTTTGCCATTGCAGATAGGAAATTCGATAAATTCTCTATCGGGGCTTTACTCACTATTGCGGCAATTGGTTCATCTGCGCGTTGGATATTAGTTTTTGCTTTTCCGAATGTAATTGTTTTCTGTATAGCGCAAACGTTACACGCATTATCGTTTGCGATGGCACATTACGCTTTTATGAAATACTTAATCCAAAACATTCCACATCTACAGATAGCAAAAGCACAAGGTATCTACTCTGCGTTAGCACTTAGCTGGAGTACTGCTATATTCACTATTTTAGGTGGGTATTTATACGAGATAGAGCCGAGATTGTCTTTTATTGGAATGATTTTATGTACGATTCCTGCCATGTTGCTTGCGCTTATGTATCGAAAATTGGAAAATAGAAAGGACATTTCGATTTAGTACTTTATGATATTCAATAGCCAAGCTGCCCCAAATCATGGAGGCAGCTTGATTTATAGAATCTTCCGTTACTTTTTCTTCCCCTTCGTAACCACTTCATAATCATACTCCGCACTTCCACCCTTACCAGGATCAGGTGCATAAGTAACCATCATTAATACTTTAGCGTATTGAGAACTTCGTAGCATATCACGAAGATCTACCTTATCACTTTCACTCATATTGATTAGATCTGGGAATTGAATGACTTTGACATGATTGTCTTTCCCTTTAGCTTTCCCTTTCTTAAATCCAATAAACTGAACCTGATAATCAACATAATCCTCTGTTACTTGTTCTAAACTCATAAAACCATCAGTAGTCTCCCCTGCATCAATTAGCTCGTTATTTATTTGAAGGTTTGATACGTACCAACCTTCTTCATTATAACCCCAGTCTGTCATGTAACGAAATGCCAGATGAATCTTTTGACCAGCATATGGAGAAAGGTCGAAACTCTCAGTGGTCCAACCATTTGAACTTCCTGTGAAGCCTGGTAAATTTTCTTTGATCGATGGATAGCCATCCTCTACTATATCACTACTTGTATTTTCGTTTGCTAAGGAAGTCCATGTCTGTCCATTATCTGTAGATACTTGGACAACACCGAAATCCCAATGTTCTTCTATATCATATTTTGTTTCGAATGATAGAACTGGATTTGTTTCACCTGTTAAATCAAGCTCTTTTATTAAGAAATTATCTGCCTGGTCTCCTTCATTCCCCCAGAGAACCTCACCCTTGTACGGGTCACTTACTGTTGTCCAGTTGGTGCCAAGGAAATCGATACCTTTGAAATATAGATTGTCTATCTTCTTGTCAGGTGTAATAAATTTCATATCAGTTCCCCAAGCTGGTGCAATAGCTTCTAACTCTGAAGCAGCTTCTAGATTAGGGTTTAAGTCTATCGAGTCAAACTGATAGGTGTCACTATCACCTTGATATTTCCCATCTAACAATAACGCTACCATAAAATCTTGATAAACTGCTTCAAAATCTCTATCGCTTCCCATTTCTTCTAGAACCGCATTAATACTATCAATACCTTGTAATTGACTTTTAAACTCTTTCTGGAGAAATTCTTGTCCGTATTGTTCATATAAATACAGTTGGAATAGATAAGAAACTCCATAGTCACCTAAAATTTGAAGGTCAGACTGATCCCCCCACTGTGTTAAAGAGTTTTTAAGGTTATTCATAAAGAAATCAACGTGTGACGTGGAATGACCATATCCCACAAGATATTGCGCAAAGTCAGACAACCCTTCGTTGATGAAATTTTCTTCTGCTGGATCACTGTCATGATGAAGTAAATGTTGAAATTCATGTGCAAATGTCCCTTCATACAAGAAAGGTTTCTCTGCATCAGGTCCTGTACGGTTTGCCCAATCGAAACTATCAATTGTCATTACATTTCGATTGGTAAAATCACTAATAGTAGGTGAAAAATATCCGGCAATATAACTTGGATAATTCGGATCATAATAATTATCATCTTTAATATTATCTATTAAAATTACAACACGCCCGGATTCGTCTTGATGATATTCAGGAAACATTGCCTGTTCTCCCGTTCTTTCATCAGGGACATCGAAAAATTCAACTTCTTGTTCATATATATTCTCATCAAACTCATTTAAAAGATAGGTAACTTGTTCGTCGGTGACAGTAGTGACTCCATCAGCATTCCTTGGATCTCCTTCAGGATAATCAAGGTCGTTCGCTACCCATACTTCTCCATATTCCCCGACACCTTTAAGAGTAAATTCTGTTAATACATATTGTCCTGATGTATTATTAACCGTAACCCATGGTTTACTAATGCCTATATCATCCGGTGTAACGGTTGAAGATATCTCAGCTTGTCCACTTTCTGCCGATTCTTCTTTACTTACATCAGCCTCACTAAAATCTACCTTTCCTTCCCTTAAGACCTCTTCTACCGTTTCCGATCGGAAATCTGGATCTACTTCCTGCACATCAGGATCCGGGTTATACCCTTTAACTTGCGCACTTACTGTTGAAGGAAAAAACAGACTACCTACTAGAATGGGAATAGATAAAATGGATATAACTTTTTTTGGGGTTTTCATTTTCATCCTCCTATTTTCTAAAAATATGAATAGTACATATAGTATCAATAGATTCCCAAATATTTTGTCATAATTAGGCTAGTAGATTCGTTTTTTTATCGTTAAAATCTTGTATTTTTCAGCAACTATTTTATGCTTAAAATAGGAATCTTCATGTTTTGGAAAGATATCTACTAGTTTTGCTAACGCACTATAAAGGAAAAATGCGAAATAGGGGATCATTCGTTGGACATAAGGATTTTGTCAACGAGGACGTTTGCTCATGGGTAGTATCTTTAGTGTTAAATGTGTTTTGTTCCAATTGTGGAGAAACGACAATTGTTGATTATGAGGTCGATTCTGTTAACCATACTATTATCCTAAAGAGTTATTGCAAAAAAATGTAATGGGGAAGTTGCACGAGTGATTGACTAATGGTTCCACTCTCTACTATTGAACAGCATCTCCCCTTTCAAAACTTGCTAAGTAAAGGGGAGATGAATGTATATCTAGAATAAAGGGAAAAGTACCATCCCTGAACAAATTAATTTTCCAATACCGTAATCCTTCCTTCTATTGTCTCATCTATGATCTCTAATTCTTTAGCATACTCTATTAACACTTCTGCATCTGTACGAGCATTTGTTTCATCAACCACTAGCTCACTTTGACTAAACATTGTAAATCCGTCTCCACCATTAAAAATATAATTTGGCATTGCTATTGTATAGTTTTCTTGTAAGTCAAGCGGTTCATTTTTTACCAAAATATAATCTACTCTTGATCCTTTTGGTTTATTTCGATGATAGGAATATTTTATACCTGACACTTGTAAAAAACCACCGCTCAAATTTTCTACATTGGATACGCCATGTTCTAAAGCCACTCTGATAGTATCCCCTGTAACAGTAGCCATGATCACTTTATTGCGAAATGGCAGAATGGAATAGGCATCACGCAATGTGAATTCACCTACTGGTACACTCGCTCGAATACCGCCACCATTCATCAACCCGATATCCGCGTTAAAATAAGAACGATAACTATCCGCAACGAAATTACCTATATTGGTTTCTTGATATCTTGACTCTTGGTTGATTAGTGGTGTTTCTAACTGTGCAATGGATTGTCCTAAATCCTCCTCCAACTTATCTTCGTAGTAATCTGCAAAAGCCTTTAATTCTGGATCTTCAGGTACGGTGTGATCAACTTTTATGATTTCTGGATTTAATCTTATATCCTTTCCTTTTTTATGTATATCCAATCGGATGATGGAGCCGATATTACCTTCTGGAGCAAAGATATAACGATTATCGAATTCATATATGAAAGATTGATTTTCCGCTTTTTCCTCTGTAAAGACAGCATCAATTTCAGGAACAGCTGATAATAATCGCTTGTCCTTTTCTAAGTTTTCCTGTGTTAAAGCAATAATGACGTCCACTTTTTTCGCTTGCTTCATTTTTGCAACAGCGGTTTGGGCTGACTGAATAATATCCTGCTGTTCAACTTGATCATCAACTGTTGTCGTATCCATATCATCAGTTAGTCCGATTACTCCAATTTTAATTCCACGCTTATTAAAAATTTGATAAGTTGCCACATCGCCAAAAGGTTTACCTTCTGGATCTGTTAAGTTAGAAGAAATCCACGGAAATTCTGATTCCTCCATTAACTCTTTTGTTACTTGAGTACCAAAGTCAAAATCGTGCTGACCAAAATTGGCAATATCAATATTAATTCGATTGAAAGCTTCTACAATAGGAAATCCTTGATATACTCCACCGAATAGTGTTCCTCCTCCTAAGTCACCACCAAAGGCTACAACTGTATGCTTATTCTCTTCTCGCACTTTGTCAATAGCAGTTTTTAGCCTCGCCACTCCACCTCGGTCCCCGTAATCGTTTACAACTGGACTCACTTCATGAGCATCATTAAAATAGAGAATTGTTGCTTTTCTAGAGTTATCCTTTGCCTCAACCTTTAACTCATTTGTCATAAAAGAGCTCATCATTACAACCAACAATAACAGAACGAAAACAAGTCTTCTCATAAATCTACCTCTTCCTCTCTATTATTTCTCAATAAAATTCTAGCAAATGAATGTTAAATAATAGTAAGGTTCTTGTGAAATTTCATGGTGCAAAAGAAGCAATTTTGTTCTTATTTTCTGTTACTCGATCATACTTTTCTAGGATTTTACCTATACGTGTGATGTGCCCCTATGAAGTGGAGTTGAAGTTTTGAAAAGAATAGCTTTTCTACAGCGATTTTAATAATTTCTATTTATCTGTCATAGTTTGTTTTATTATATGGTTTATCAAATTGGCTATAAATTCACACAAAAAACGGAATAAAGTGAGTAAGAAGAAATAGTTATCTCGTTTCCCTTAACCCACTATAACTCCGCTAAAAACCATTAACAAGTTGAATAACATATGCCAGATTACGGCAGGGAGTATACTTTTGGAACGAATGGTAATAGCCCCAAAAAAGAATCCGCCTACACTAAATAAAAGGCAACTCATCCAAGAGAATCCTAAAGAGTAATGTTGTAACCCAAAACCAACGCTTGTTATCAAAACCGCCCACCGATTGCCAAAACACTCAGAAAAGCGACTAAGTAATACACCTCTCCATATGGTTTCTTCCAACACCGAGTTAAGGATTAAAAAAATAAGTGCGAAACACCAGATTTCTTGAATATATGTCCAACTAATAAACGGCATAAAAGCAATAAGATTCGTTATCATCGCTATGACAAGAAACGTACTAACTTTTACTTGACGAAAACCTAACCAAATAAAAGGAACTCGAACGTACTTAGCCCATCGTGGTTTCTGCCAATACCGTATAAAAGGAAGTCGATAAATATAAGAGAAACATAATAATGGAAGGATAACAATGATTAAGAGAAACCTATTCAGAATAACCCTTATTTCGGCTGTATACATGTCCGTAATCCAATGTGTATTCCCATAATTATATAGAAAGAATCCGATCCCAAAAGCTAATATTATCCATAAAAAAAATCGCAATGATTTATTAATGAAGAAGATTAGCACAGCAGTTATTGCCCAAACAGTCATTAGTAAGTAGTTATTTAATTGTACAATAATAATAAGGGTCGCAAATAAGAGTAACGGTAGAAAAGTACGTTCAGTGCTTGTAGGAAATATAGGTGTTTTCTTCATAAGTTATAAAACTCCCAATTATTGGTTATCCATATATTATTCTATATAATTCTCTTAATCGTTCCTTTTGTCTAGTTTTATATATTTGTTTTTTATTATTTATTGTCCTATCCGACTTCTGATGATCTGTATCTTCATTGTTCTTTATCTGCCCTACTGGAGCTTTCTGTTCAATTGGTTGCTTTTTCTTTTTCCTTCTTTTGATCTCCGTTTCCACCTTCTCTTTAATAGTATTTATTGTAGCATTAAGCAAATCTTCGACTGGAATTTTCTCTATTATGGAATTGAGTATATCATCTTTTCCAGGTAATAACTCTTTATTTCCTTCTTCTTGGTTTTTTTGTTTCTCTAATTCTCTTTTAATAAATTGGTTCCATTCCTCATCATTTGCCTGATTAGCAACACTCATAACCCCTTCTTCCTCTACTTTATGATTAGAATTTGTGTTCTCTTGTATATCAGCCATATACCGGAAACCTCCTTCTATCTGTTTATTACATTTATTTTCTTCTATATTTTATGAAAATGAAAAGTATTTGTTTAGACTGTAGTGGATTTTGTAGAATAATAGATTACTACCTATAGAATCTAGGATACTTATTCATATACTGAATTAGTCTAAATAAAGCAGGAGTGAAAAAAAGTGGAAACAGATAACGCGAATATTGGGGAGAGAATCTTATTCATTCTAGGCATGAGTTTATGTGGAGTGATGTTTTTTATATTATTTGTTGGTGTGATCATTGCCCTATTTATATCTTGGGACGAGGACGACGAAAAAAAGGCTGAAACTAATAATTCAGTTTCCTTGCAGAGCAGAAAGATAATGAGACGAAAATAAAGAAAAAACTAGGCTACCAAAAGGAAATATCTTAGGGAGGTGAATTAGTTGTCAAAGAAGAAACAAACATTTTCAAGAATTTTACAATACATGCGCCATGAATTTCGATACATTACCGAAAACTATATGACAGCAGTAAAGAAAGGAGCAAAAGTAGCAGAGAAAGATATCAAGAAAACGGTAGAAGGTCGTGATCAACCTGTAGAAGATATTGTAATTCATTTATTCGAAGGTATTAAGAAGGGGGTACTACATGCAGCTAAACAAATGATCGATTTTGGTGATACTATGGTCAAACAGAAGGAAAAATCAAAAAAGAAATAAGCTCCCAATCCATTATCTTTAAGAGGAAATGACTGACTCAATAGGACACGCTATTTCCCAAAGAGCCAGCCTTTGCTCAGTCATTTGTTGGTTTATTACTGTTCTCTTGCTGTAAACGATGGTCAATCAAGTTAGGGTTGTAATATTCAAGCATCTGAATCCCTGGTTTTCGTCCAAAGTACATGAAGTATCTTTTGTATGGGACTCTTTTGATCAGATTAGGAAAGCGGATCCTGAACGGCTGTTGGAAAAGATCTGTAGATTCATCTTCATTTATGAAACCAAAGTCTACTACCTTTCGGAACGACCTTACTCCTAGCGAACTGATGGCATTACCAATTCCTTGCTGTCGATGTGCAATATTCTCAAATAAAGCAGGAGGTATGTGCTTGGAATAGACAAGAGCAATGTTGTGCGATACCATGAATCCACTTTTTTCACCAATCAATACCGATTCTCTAATATAATAGGGGCCTCCAGAGAATTCGCCTAGTAAGTTTGTATCTTCTGCTATCGGATGTTGACGAATCACTTGTACCTTTACTTTCTCATTCAATAGAATTTCCAACAAATCTGTTGTGCGTCCATCCGTCACTAATAGTAAATCGAGTAACAATTCTTGTAACAGATCTGAAGACTTACGTTCATACTGTGACTTTGTCATACTCTCACCTCCGTACCTATCGTGTCAATACCTCTGTAGCGGAGATAGAAAAGACTTAATGGTACAAACCAGAGTCGCAAATTCCATCCCAAAAAGCTTGAAACTCCTCCATGTTAAGTTGCTGTTCCCCATCAGAAAGAGCATGCTGAGGGTCTGGGTGTATCTCCACCATCACCCCATCTGCCCCAGCAGCAAGTGCCGCTTTTGCACAAGGCAGGAGAATATCTTTTCGTCCAGTTGAATGACTAACATCTACTAAAACTGGAAGATGGGTTTCCTGTTTTAGAATCGGAACAGCAGAAATATCAAGTGTATTGCGGGTCGCTGTCTCGAATGTGCGGATTCCACGTTCAATCAACATCACTTGATCATTTCCATGGTGTAAAATATATTCTGCAGCAAGCATAAACTCCTTCAAAGTCGCAGAAAGACCACGTTTCAGTAATACCGGTTTATTCGTTTGACCTATTGCCTTAAGCAGGTCGAAATTATGCATATTGCGAGCACCTATTTGAAAGATATCAATATACTTGGCTGCAATATCTATTTGATCGGCACTCATAATTTCACTAATTGTCACTAAACCTAAATCATCAGCTACAGCTTTCATCATTTTTAATCCGCCTTCACCAAGTCCTTGAAAGCTGTAGGGTGAGGTCCTAGGTTTATACGCTCCCCCACGCAATACTGTTAAGCCTTTATTTTTTAGTGCGGTACCTACCGTTTCAAGCTGCTCTCTCGATTCAACGGAGCAAGGCCCAACTATCAGTGTATGAGCTGAACCGCCAATAACCGTTTTCTTTACTTTAATAATGGTATTTTCGTTCTTATAGTCGCGGCTTACGAGAAGCCGTGACTGTGATTTATCACTCAAAGTTAACCATCCTTTCATCAATATAAGAATCTTTCTCGACTACTGAAACTTAACACCTACACTATTATTTCATTTTTCGAATATATACAGGTTTTACCGATGGTGTGTTATCGATCAAAGCAACACGATCAATCATAGTAGTAATTTCTACCGAAACCGGGACCTGCAGTCGAGAAGATAAAAAAGAGCGGATATTTTCTTCAGACCATTGTTGTGCATCATGTGAATCTAACAAGAAATGCACCCCATCTCCCTGCTCAATCAGTCGCCATGCATCCGGTACAGGAGACAGTGAGTATACCGCTTCTTGAATGTCAAAGGCGTCTAGGGTGATACTTCCGAAATGGATTCGATCCTGATTTCGTCCGTAATGATTCAACTTAGCACCCGCTCTACCGCAATGGCAGATAGCATGTTCTACAGAAATAATATCTTCGTTAAAATACCTTAATAGTGGTGAACCCTGATGAGATAACGTCGTGATCGTTGCAAAGCCCCTCTCCCCTTGATTCACAGAGGCTGAACCGTCCTCATTTAAAACCTCAACCAAAAAATCTTGTTCTACGATATGCATATTGCCATGCTCACACATCGTAGCAATATTACCGGTCTCTGTTGAACCGTACATATTAAATACGGGCACATTCCACAGCTTCTCGATATGCTTTCTACGTGTGTTGCTCATTAATTCACCAGCGACACATATCGCACGTAAATCAGGAAAGTTATCACATGGCTCAGCACCTCCTAAACGAGCCACTTCAGCTAGCAATTCCATCTCACGCGGAAGTCCTGCCATCACTGTAACGGAAAGATCCTTCAAAAGACTTAATACTCTTGGATAGGGGGTAACTACAGTACGGCCACTTGCGGGAATTACGCTTGCCCCTGATTGCCATGCTGCTTGTTGCATGAGAAATGCCGGCAGTGCCATTGCATAGGGGAAGCGGATCAATACAACGTCCTCAGAATTCATACGCACACCACATTCTTTTAATTGTCTTCCGCCAGTTTGCAAATCTCCTTGTGTAAACCATGATGCAGAAGGAACCCCAGTGGTGCCAGTCGATTCGTGGTATTGAGCTATTTCCTTCATGTCAACAGCTAGGTGACCGAAAATACCAGCATCTCGTAATTCCTGCTTTGTCGTTAACGGCAGGGTTTGAATCTGATCCAACCCCATTCCGTCTACAGGATAATTAGCAAGTTTTCGTTTATATAAAGGAGCGTTTTGAATCCGTTTATACGTTTCTTGAAATTTCCTCTCCCTCTCTATATCGACATCACCCAATATGCCACCTCCTCTCACACTTCTTGATCACTAATTGATAATTACTCTAGTTGCTTTCCCAAACGTTCGAGGAATATCGTCTCTAATCACAACTTCGCACTCTATCCCAATTCGATCAGCCATGTGCTTTTGTATTTTTTTCGCTAATTGTTCGTCACTTATATTCGTGCGGAATTTCTCTGCTTCAATCGTTAACATTCCTTCATTTAGCTCGAAGTGATACCATAAACCTACATCTGGAATCTCCATAAGGAAATGCTCAATCATAAATGGCGAATAATCTTCTTTTCCTATACGCAGCATGTGCTCCATTCTTCCTCTTAACTGCAGGACATCCATCTTTGTACCACAATCACATGTAGATGGTTGTAAATTTCCTAAATCTCCAGTTCGATAGCGTACCATTGGCATTCCCTCACGCAGTAATGTCGTTACGACAATTTCACCGGTACGCCCATAAGGAAGCACTTCACCAGTATCTGAATCAATAATTTCCACTTTCACATGCCCTTCCATCACGTGATATCCTTGATGGTTACTGCATTCTACACCAATAACTCCACACTCGGTTGAACCATAGAAAAAGGAAACCTCACATCCCCACCACTTCTCCAAACGTTCGCGGAAAGCAGGAGAACATCCTTCACCAGTCAGCCAAATTTTCTTCAATGGAATATCCTCACCTATCTTGATACCGTACTTCTCGCTCTCTTCTGCGAGTAAGGCTGCGTAAGATGGTGTAGTTGTAAGAACTGTTGCTTGATATTCCTTCATTAAATCCAACGACTTATCAACTGGAGCCATGTAACCACCTTTACCAAGTGATAGCACAGCAGTACCAAAAGCGAATTGAAATAATCGTTGAAAGCCAAGACCTGGAAGCGCAAACTCGTATGGAAGTGCAATTGCTGCAACATCATCATCTGCTTCCTTAAACAATTCCAAATATTTCGGTAGCAAATCATATACGTATTGGTCTGCCAAGGTATAAGCGGTATAAATCGGTTTACCAGACGTACCACTTGTTAAATGAACTTGACCTATTTCTTTCGGATTAACACATAATATCTTCTCTTTATCTCCTCTAAGAAGATTTTTTTCTAACATTGGTACAGATGCTAATTGTTCCAAGCTATCTATTTTAGGTTCCGTGAATCCCGCTTCTGCCAATTTCGAGTGATAGTATTTATTATGATGCCACACATGTCGAAGAGTGGCATTGATAGCTCGTAACTGATAATTTTCTATTTCTTCATGAGGTAGTTTTTCAATCGTTTGCCCGTGGTCATCTAATTCTTTATAAAAATCTTTGAATTGTTCTAAATGAGATGAATGTCTATCAACGGAAACAGTCATCTTATGCGTTTGGGTCTTTTCCATTTCCATCCTCCATTCCTTTATTTAGCTCTCTCCTCCAATTCTCACGCCCTAAATGATTTTGAAAGATCCCTACGACAATTAATAGAAATGTCTAAGGGCTTATTTCCCATACCGGCAAAGAAAGTTATCCTGCCTATTAATATGGTTTAAACTAGTTCTCTATCACAGCTGCAGTCACTTCCTTTCTATATTCTTTATATAATGCAAGTTGTGACAAACTTGACTCGGACAAATATATAAATTGATAAAAATCAGGAATTTCATCCAAACCGTTTCTATTAAGAAACATATTGTAACTAGCACAATTCATTTATTAAAAAGGAGGTTGAACCCTATTGTTATACGGATTGAAGGATGATCCAGATTTTAAACATATCAATAAACGTCTACTAATCACCTGTCCATCCAGTGAAACTGATCAAGGCGGCCTATTTTTAGTAGATTTTTACCATAATACTTTCGAGCAACTATATAGCGGAAGTTGTTCAGGAATGACAATAGTTAATGATCGATTATTTATAGCATCTGATGATAACCAAATTATTACGATGGATCAGGAGTTCCAGGTCATTCAAAAAAAACAATACTCGAAACTCGATTTTCACGATATTACAAAATTCGATGATCATGTTGTTCTAGTCGTAGAAACGGCAACCAATACTATCGGGTGCTATGATACCGGCTCACTTACCCGAATAGGAGAAATCCAGTTTAATGCAGAGGATAAAGACGTTCATCATATTAATGATATTTGGCTTGACGGGCATACATTGTATGTTTCTATGTTTTCACCTTATGGCAAATGGTATATGAGCCCTCAACAAAGAAACGGCGGGATTGTTGCTATTGATTTGACCGATTTCCATCCTACTCAACAACTCAATATCAATCCTGAGAATCATATTGTAGTAAAAGACTTATATATGCCGCATACGGTAATGATGTACCAAAATGAGTTAGCATATTGTGACTCAATGTCATTCCGTGTCATAGCCGAAAATAAGCCGCCGATTCAATTATCAGGTTTCACACGTGGTCTTGCCATAACAGACAATATCATGTTTATCGGTCAAAGCAGGATGAGACATGTGTTACGAATTCCTCACGAATTCTCAAATTGTAGCTTAGATGGCGGAATATATGTTTATGATCCTAAACTTAGAATTTCGCGCTTTGTACCTTTACCGGTGCAACAGGTATACCAAATCCTGATTGTTGACCCAAATTCTATTCAGAAGGGAAGATCTATGTAATGAAACAATTTGAGGAAGGAAAAAAACTTTTTATGAAAGGTGTAAAGGGAGATAAAAAAGCAGTAAAACAGTCATATGATATTTTCTTGAAGCTTCGAGGTGCCGAGCCTAACAACGCTCTTGTTGAGGCCTATTACGGTAGCACGCTCGCGTTATTAGCACGAGATGCCTCTAAACCTTTGGAAAAAGCAGATAAGGCGCAAGAAGGATTAGATGCACTGAACCAAGCAATCTCCCGGAATCCACAACATAAGGAAATCCGTATGTTGCGTTCAAATGTATGTTTACGTCTACCAGAATCCTTCTTCCAGTGCTCAAAAACGGCAGTAGAAGATATTTTATTCTTGCTAGATCGTTACCAAAAAGATGCGAATTATCTTACTAATAGTCAAGTGAAAGAATTAGTAGCGGATCTAAGTACGGCTTATCAAAATATGGGGGAACCAGATGAAGCTAGTAAAGTGAAGCAACGTTTCTCCAAGTTATTATCTAAGAAAAAGAAATAAAGGAGGCTTATCAGGAAGTAACTATTGAAAATAATGAAAGGGAGGACAAACCATTTGATAAATATAAAAAATAGTTTCGATAGTGGTTTACAGCAACAGATTATCTCATTACACAAAAAAAGCGTAGAGGGAAATAAAAAAGCTACTCAAGACCTACATCAACTACTAGAAAAGGAACGACACAATCATTCAGACATTCCGCTTTTAGACGCATTCCACGGTAGCACTATGATATTAATTGCTAGAGACAAGACAAATCCAATAGAGAAATTAAGATGGTCAAAATCAGGCTTAAAGCTTCTAGATGAAGCAGCAAGTGCCGAACCTCATAACATCATGGTTCGATTATTACGTGGTAAAGCAGCATATAAGTTGCCTGAAAAACATTTCCATCGTGCACATACAGCAATTGAAGATTACACTTTTCTCATTGAGCGACAAATAGATGGAGAAGGATTCCTTGAAATCAAAAGATATTGGCAGCTTATTTATGAACTAGGGGAAGTATACTATCGAATTGGTCGAAACAAAGACGCCAGTGTATGTTGGCGAAAGCTTAAGAAAGAAACGCAGAATGCGAAGTTTGAGAATCTTCTCCAACTAAAGCTTGAATCTTTGGAAGGAAAGCCCGATAATGAGCAAGTTCCAAACACAGAGAGGCCACTGTCTAATTTGATACGAAGGGCAGTCAATGCTGCTGAACAAGAACTTAACAACCGACTAAGAAGCAATAGCAATAGTGTAATAAACACCCCCTAAAAGCAGGCGCTAATATAAATGACCAAGAAACGTTTAATTGAAAGGAGGTGATTCAATAGATGGCAAAAGATACATTCAAAAAGCTAATTAAAGAAGCAAGGGAACACTCTGAACCTATTGTTACAGATGCCTTGATCATTGGAGCCACACAACTTAGCGATAAAATGAATCATGTGGTAAGGGATGTAAATCAGCCTCCCCGTGTTCTTTTAGAAAAAATGGCCACTACTCTAAGAAATAGTGCGATTACGGCAGGTAAAGAAATGATGACGAAAGGGGTAGAAAGTATTCAAAAAGATCGCTCTTAGAATTTCGTAATTCGATTAGTTACATTTAACACTGATAACCTGATGAGTTACTCCTCTTCTTTTAATTATATTGGTTTTCCAAGGAACAAGGGGCCGCTTCCGTGGGATATCTCCTTCCCTTCCCTGGATATAGGCTGTTTTCCAGGGAGGAGAGGGCGTTTTCCACGGAACAGCGGGCCGCTTCCGGGGATATTTCCTTCTCTTCCCTGGATATAGGCTGTTTTCCAGGGAAGAGAGGGCTTTTTCCACGGAACAGCGGGCCGCTTCCGGGGATATTTCCTTCTCTTCCCTGGATATAGGCTGTTTTCCAGGGAAGAGAGGGCTTTTTCCACGGAACAGCGGGCCGCTTCCAAGGATATCTCATTCCCTTACTTGAATATAGTCTTTTTTCTAAGGAAGAGTGGACTTTTTCCATGGAACAGGACGAGCTTCTTAGATTAGTGCTCCACTCCTAACAAAAAACACCATAGCTAGGTAGCTGTGGTGATTTCTTATTTTTTATGCTATTTTCCTATTGTTCTTTCATGGTGTCTTGTAATAATTGCAAAACCATTTCATTCTTCGGCTCTAGGGCTAATGCTTTTTTTAATGCTTCTTTTGCTTTAGCCAGTTCAGCAGTTTCTAGATAACATTTAGCTAAGGATACCCATATTTCCAAATCAGTCATTCCACGATCTATACAATAACGGAATTCTGTTACGGCTTTAACTGGATCTCCCCCTAGCATATCCGGAGCATTTAATAACATAGAACCATTCATCCTTCTTGCGAGAGGTAATGCGGAATCTAGTTCAAGAGCTATCTTGACTTCAGTTTCAAGCTTAGAGAAAAGCTCCATTTTATCCGTTAAACTCCATGCTGCATCGATTTGACGACCATAAACGGCTGCGAGCCATGCATGTGCTTCAGCACTATCAGGATCCTGCATAATTGCTTCTTCGAATAATTGATGCGCTTTTTCGTAATCATCTATTTTAAACGAATTGTACCCGCGACGAAGCAAATCTTGTACTTGAGTAGTGTTTTTTTCTTGAGGGGCTTGATTATTGTCTGTACCTCTCTGGTTAGTCGAAACAATTTCTTGATTATAACTGTCATCAGACATGAGGAACTCTCTCCCTTCGGATATCTCCAAACCATGCATAGCGTGGCGTTGATTCGCTTGATGACCAATCGTTCTGAAACAGGTTTATAACCCTGGATAATAAGACAAAAGCATTGTTCTCCATCTATGCATTATTTAATATATAATGATTATATGCTTTTTTTCATGGTATGCTCTCGGCTAATGCTGATGAGTACATATACAAAAAAGAAAATGTTCTTCAGTCATCTTGTTACGGTTTTCTGTTACTTGTGTGAACTAACAGCTGATATTGTCAAGAACCTACCTGAAGTTATTTCGCATTGTCATTATACAATGCTTCCATCGACTTCCCTATTTCCTCGATATAAGCTTCTTCTTCCGGAGTTAAAATGGTTGGAAACTTAAAATCCATTTCATCAGGTTCCATCAATTCTTGAGCTTTTTCAAGCTGCTCCTGCAACTCTTCTTTATTATCGACATGTTTCGTTGCTAATTCAGTCAATTTCACGAGCAGATCAAAGGCTTCAGGGGATTGAGGAGAGACACCTTGTTTCATCAATTCTTTCAAACTAGCTAGCCAGTCTAACATTTCCATATCTATTTGTTGCCGCTGATCTTTAGGAAGAGAATAAAATTGATCAGCGATATCCTCTGAAAAATATTCTTTCATCCACTCTCTTTGATCTTGTTCATGTTCGATTTGGAAAAGGAGAGAGCTTAATACCGTCCATGTGATTGGTGCTCCTTCTCTTATTAAGAATTGTACACGCTCTACTGCTTCGATGGCTCGATTTAATTCGTCTCTTTTTTCTGTCAAAAGCTTATGTTGCCAAGGTAACGACTTCTTTAGTTGAGTAAATGTATTCGTATCGTTTTCGGTTATGTTTTTAATCTCCTGTAAAGAATAGCCTAAAAATTTTAATGACTGAATTTGTTGCAACTTCATCAATTCCGCTAATCCATACAACCTATGACCAGAGCTGTTTTGTTGTTTTGGTATTAGTAATCCTAGTTCCTCATAAAACCGTAATGTTCTTACCGTTATCCTTGCTCGTTTACTAAATTCACCAATTGTAAAAGCAGGTTCATTATTTCCCATATTATACCACCCCTCCATTACTATTATAATGTTAGATTAGCATATGACGTAACGGAGGGCGCAAGAAAAAAAGAGTGGTACCCTTCACCAAATTTGTGATGGTTACCACTCTTTTTTGTTTTTTCTCTTCTACTAAATATATCTATAGGTTAACTATCATGCCTTATAAACGAACTATCCAGTTTATTGACATCATTGACACCCATTAACTGTAACGTTTTGGTTAGATCATTCGTGATATTATCTACTACCTTCTCAACCCCTAACTGTCCAGCAATAGCCAATCCATAAATAAATGGCCGTCCTAAAAGAACAGCATCTGCTCCTAATGCTAAGGCTGTGACAATATCCGGACCTGAGCGAATACCGCTATCCAATAAGATAGTTAATTGATCCTGTACTCTTGCCTTAATCAATGATAAGGCATCAACCGACGCAATACTCCGATCTAGTTGACGGCCGCCATGATTAGAGATGACAATTCCATCAATACCTAACTCTACTGCCATTTCCGCATCATCAGGGTGCAATATTCCCTTTATATAAATCGGAAGTGATGTTGCCTTACGCAGTTCTTGTATATCTTGCCAATTTAATCCTGGCTTAAAAAATACTTTTTGCATTTCTGTTTGTATTTCTGCTTGTGAAAGACCTGCTACATATGATTGAAAAGTAGGATCATTCGTATAATTACTCATGCCTTTTCCTAAACGAAATGGCGAGTATTGATTGGTTAAATCTTTTTCACGATGGCCAAGCGTTGCCATATCAATCGTTACGACAATCGCTTGGTAACCTGCTTCTTCGGCACGTTGAACAAAGCTTTTAACTAATGCTTCATCATTTGGATAGTATAATTGAAACCAACGGTCTGCATTAGGGCATGCTTCGGCTATCTCTTCAAGTGAATAGGATGATACCGTACTTGCGATAAATGGTATTCCATACTTGTGAGCAGCGCATATACTTGCTTTTTCACCATTTGTATCAGCGAGAGCTTGCATTCCAACCGGAGCCAACATAATAGGTGACTGAATTGTCTCACCGTCAATCTTTTTAGCCAATGAAACAGTTGAAACATCTGCTCCAAATCGTGGTACTAATTGCCACTTTCTGAAAGATGTTTCATTTGCTCGCAACGTTTCTTCTCTGCCACCACCACTTTGAATATAATCAAAAATCTTTGGATCAAGTCGATCTTTGGCTTGTTGTTCTAATTCTTGAAAACGGATCGGAAAAGATACTGTCATAAACTCACCTTAATCTTTCTTCAATTTAGCTGATACACGGTTTCCGATCGTTTGTACACCTTGCACCAAAATAATTAAGATAATAACTGTGACATACATGATATCAGTTTGATAACGTAAATGACCATATCGATATGCTAAATCACCAAGACCACCAGCACCAACTAAGCCAGCCATAGCAGTTGCCCCTATAAGGCCGATTGTCGCAATTGTTAAGCCTAATATAATCGATGGGCGTGCTTCTCGAATAAGAACGTGCCAAATGATATGACGTGCCTTGATTCCCATTGCTTCATAAGCTTCAATTACACCTCGGTCAACTTCTAGTAAGCTCGACTCCATTAGACGAGCTATATAAGGTGCAGTAAACACTACTAATGGTACAATTACACCTTGCACACCAATCGTTGTACCAGCTACTAACTCCGTAAAAGGTAAAATAAAAAATAATAGAATAATAAATGGAATCGATCGTAGTATATTAATGATAACATTTAGGGTTTGATATAAAACTAGATTCTCTAATGCTTTACCAGGTCCAGTTAACGTTAACAAGACACCTAATGGTAAACCAATAATAATCGAAAGTGTTAAGGAGACACTCACCATGATCATCGTATCAATAAAGGCTTCCCAAATTTCAACTCCCCAATTATTGATAAAATCTGTAATGCTAGTTAACATGGTATGCCCCTCCTTTTGTGTAAGGCTCTACGATTACGCCATTTTTCTCTAAATAATCGATCGCTTTTTGCGCCTCATTTTCAGTTCCATCTAGGTGGACAATTAAACGTCCGAATGGGCGTTCTTTTAAATCTGTAATATTTCCTCCTAGTATAGACGGAAATACATCATATTTTTTTGTAACTGTAGCCAGAGCTGGATCGCCAGCAGCATCACCTATAAACGAAAGTGAAACTAATTTGCCATTATTTTTCAACTTCTTCAACAAATCACCTGGAATATCATCATTAAATAGAGAATGAATAAACCGTTTAGCTGTGTCTGTTTCTGGTTTCGAAAAGACATCAATTACAGACCCTTGCTCAATTACTTCGCCTTGCTCCATCACAGCTACTTCATGGCAAATTTTCTGCACCACATTCATTTCATGTGTGATTAACAAAATCGTAATGCCTAATTCTTTATTAATCTTGCTTAATAATTCTAAAATGGCTTCGGTCGTATCTGGATCAAGTGCACTTGTAGCTTCATCACATAATAATACTTTCGGTTCATGGGCTAATGCACGTGCAATCGCCACACGTTGCTTCTGTCCCCCAGATAGTTGCGCAGGATAAGCCTTTAACTTATCCTGCAAACCTACTATTTGAATATACTTTTCTACACGTTTATCAATCTCCGATTTTGGTACGCCCGTTAGCTTCAATGGCAATGCAATATTCTCATAAACTGTACCTGTTTTTAAAAGATTAAAGGATTGAAAAATCATCCCCATCTGTTGTCTTACTTCATTTAATTGAGTACCACTTAACTTGGTTAAATCTTGACCTTCAAATAAAACTTGGCCAGAAGTTGGCTTTTCTAACAAATTAGCCATTCTTACCAACGTACTTTTACCAGCTCCACTATATCCAATTACACCGAAAATAGATCCTTCCTTCACTTTTAGTGATACGTTATGAAGGGCCTTTACTTCTCTTTTTTTGTCTTGAAAAACTTTCGTTAGGTTGCTAAATTCAATCATGTTGTATCGGCCCCTTTCTTACCAAGAAGGAATAATTGACCCGGCGAAATTCTCTTCTATATATTGTTTAACATCTTCTGATCGATAAATATCAATCAACTGCTGAATCTGTTCATCTTCTACATTCTCTTCTCTTGTTGCTACAATGTTTACCCATGGTGAGTCTTTTGGTTCCATATGAAGAGAATCTTCTGCCGGAACGCGACCACTTTCTAGTGCATAGTTCGTATTAATCGCCGCAACTTGCACCTCACCTAACTGTCTAGGAATTTGAGATGCTTCAAGTAGTACAAATTCTAAATTTAATGGATTATCTTGCACATCTTTAACTGTTACAGTCATGTCTGCATCTTCTGGTAATGCAATTAAACCAGCATCTTCAAGTAACATTAATGAACGAGGCTCACCTGAAGAATGATTTGGTAACCCTACCTTATCACCTTCTTGTAATTCTTCCAAACTAGCATATTGTTCAGAGTAAATCCCCATTGGGAAATTTACTGTATCTGCTACTTTAACTAAATCTAAATCACCTTCATTACGAGCAGTGTTCATAAATGGTTCCGTTTGAAAAATATTCACATCCAATTCGCCTTCGTCTAAAGCTGTGTTAGGCATCACATAATCGTTAAATACATGCACTTCAATCTCTAATCCTTCATCTGCAGCCAGTTCTTTTACCTGATTTACAATATCTTCATGTGGTCCTGCCGTTACACCGACATCTAATGTGCCACCATCATCAGCATTTTCTCCTCCACAAGCTGCTAAAACAAGAATGATTGCTACACTAATAAATCCTACAAGCTTCTTCATGTTGTTATCCCCCTAATATAAAATTCCATAAAAAAATCCCTATCTTCCTTTGAGATAGAGAATCCTATTTTCATAGTTTTTCTCTTATCTCCCAAACAGTTCAACTGTTTGCTGGATTTAGCACCTTTCTATTGAAATATAGATGGTTGCCGGGTTTCATCGGGCCAGTCCCTCCGCCACTCGTGATAAGAATCATTCAATTTTCATTCTAAGAGTATAGCTAACTAAAGTATAGAAGTCAACCCATTTTCAGAAAATTCTATTTAGATTGACACTTATTCGTTCCAATGGCATACTTCTTACCATATCACAATCATCGAGGTGAAGACATGGACACATTACATATCAAAGGCGCACCTAATTACTATCAATGCCGAAATGGTATATTACATGATCTATTTGATTTGTTACAAGAGCACAAGTTTAACCAGCTACTTGTGATTCATGGTGATCAATCATGGACGAAAGTAAAAACATATTTTGCAGATCCTTCATTACCTTGCCAATTTATTGCTTATAACGGAGAGTGTTCACACCATGAAGTAGAGCGAATTGAAAAGTTAACTAAATCAGAAACAACAGCTGTGATCGGTATCGGTGGCGGAAAAATATTAGATATTGCCAAAGCATGTGGAGGCCGTTTAACCTTACCAACTATTTTAATACCTACGTTAGCATCGAATTGCGCACCATGGACACCACTATCAGTCTTCTATGATCAGAATGGCAACTTTCAAGAATACATTATCTTCAACAGTAGCACTTATATGTTACTAGTAGATCCTAACGTGATTTTGGACTCACCAAGAGCCTATCTCCGTGCTGGAATTGGGGATACAATCGCGAAATGGTATGAAGCAGATGTCTTAACACGCGAGTTACCCGAAAAGCCTGTTTCATTAGACATCGCTTTATATGCAGCTAAGCTTTGTCGTGATGTACTGATCGATGAGGGCGAAGAGGCACTAGCAGCAATTGATCAACAATCGTACAATCATTCCTTTTTACGTTCGATAGAAACGATCATAATGGCAGGTGGAATGGTTGGCGGATTTGGTGACCATTATGGTAGAGTGTCTGGGGCTCATTCGATTCATAACGGTCTAACACACCTTGCTGAAACACATGCTATCTTACATGGCGACAAAGTTGCTTACGGCGTTCTCGTTCAATTAGCAATCGAAAAAAGACTTGATGAAGTCGAAAAATTACTACCTTTCTATCATCGTCTACAACTACCAACCAGTCTACACGATATCGGTGTAGCAGAAATTACAGAGGAAAAAGTAGACTTACTAAGTAAAGGTGCTACGAAGCCGAAAGAATCGATCCATTTTATGAATGTTTCAGATCCTAATGTAGTACGAGAAGCTGTATTTCAATTGGAAGAATTCATTCGAAATAACGAAAGGAACCTAAACGGAGTGTGATGAAATGTTAGAGTTCGAACCATCCCATGCATTAAAAAGATTACCAGAACAATTCTTTGCAAAGTTAGTAAAAACAACACAAGCACTAATAAAAGAAGGGCATGATGTGATTAACCTTGGCCAAGGTAACCCTGATTTACCAACACCTGATTTTATTGTTGAGGCACTACAAGAGGCTAGTACAAATCCTAAGTTTCATAAATACTCCCCATTTCAAGGGTACCCTTTTTTAAAAGAAGCAGTAGCTGACTTTTACCAAAGAGAGTATCAAGTAGATATTGATCCGAATAAAGAGGTTGCGATCATGTTCGGCTCTAAAACCGGACTTGTGGAAATTAGCCAGTGTCTATTAAATCCAAAAGAAAAGGTATTAGTACCTGACCCTGGCTATCCGGATTATATGTCAGGTATTGCCCTAACTGATGCGATTCCGATCCATATGCCGTTAAAAGAAGAGAATCAATTCTTACCTGATTATCAACAGATTTCAGATGAAGACTTAGCAAATGCAAAGTTAATGTTCTTAAATTATCCGAACAATCCAACAGCTGCTACTGCAACGAAGAATTTCTTTGACGATACGATCGAGGTGGCTCAACAAAATCAGATTTGTGTCGTCCATGATTTTGCATATGGAGCAATTGGATTTGAAGGGGACAAACCACAAAGCTTCTTACAATCAGAAGGGGCAAAAGAGGTAGGCATCGAGATGTATACCTTATCGAAAACATTTAATATGGCCGGATGGCGGGTAGCCTTTGCTGTTGGAAATCCGTCAGTTATTGAAGCAATTGAATTGATACAGGACCACTATTATGTCAGTATTTTCGGTGCTATTCAATCCGCTGCGAAAACCGCACTAGACGAAGGCAAAAGTGCCATAGCGGAATTAAACAATACCTATCAGCAAAGAAGAGATGTCTTCTTACAACAAGCAGAGAAAATCGGTTGGCATGGAGGTACAGCAAACGGATCATTCTTTGTATGGATGCCAACTCCAAAAGGATATACATCAGAATCCTTTGCAAATCTTCTATTAGAAAAGGCGCACGTCGTCGTTGCCCCTGGAAATGGCTTTGGAGCTTCAGGTGAAGGATATGTCCGCATTGGGTTATTAGATGAACCTGACCGTTTACGTGAAGCGTGTGATCGGATTGGGAAGTTATCATTATTTTAAATCTATAAGGGCAATTCATCCTGAAAAAGCGAAACTTATCATAGCATTAGTTCACCCGGATCACTGTGCACTTGAGTCGATGACCACTCTTCCTTTGATATATGATTCCCTTTCTTGGATATATGCCTTTATCCAAGGAAGAGAATCACTTATTTGATAAGTGCCTCTTTCCCTTCCAATTTTATTTCTCCACTTTTGGTTTCCCAAACCGTCTCATCAGCATGTTCAACATATATCATATATTCCCTTCCTCAACGGACGCCTCCAAACGCAAGAAGTTTAAGGGCGATGAAATCCCATCAACGATATATGTAACCTACCAGCTAAAAAAACGCATGATATATTGGCGTGCAGAAGGGAAAGAAGGAATGGTAAAGATAAAACAAGGAATACTGAATAAACGTTGCTATAGGTTTATTTAACAGAGCAAAAACATAGTGTTAGAGAGTTCGAAAAGTAAAGGTTATATCAACAAAGGGCATTATTTGACGTAAACAGTTAGTGAAATGGCGTCTTGTGCTAGTTACAAAGTGACATTGGGTTGATAATATAATAACTGTCCTATCAACAAGGAAGACACAATCAAAACTTGTGAATGAATAGATAGCTAAGGGAAAGGGAGGGACTTAAAAAATGGTGGCTTATACTCGTATTAAATTCCCGGCAGGATTTTGGACAGGATTACGTCAATTAGAGATTGCCCCCGAAGAAGTGGTTCGAAAAGCGGGGCTTCCACTCACTATTATTAATGAACCAGTTGTCACCGCCTCACAATACTTCTCCATTTGGCAGGCTTATTCCGATATCATAGGTGACACTGCCAAAGGAATCATCAAGCTAACGACCGGCTTCGAAACAGTTCATTTTCCACCAACCGTTTTAGCAGCTTACCACGCTCGTGACTACCGCGATGCACTAACACGCATGGCTCGATATAAACGAATGTGCCCACCTGAAAGCTTACTTATCATAGAGGAAGGAAATGATTGTACTATCAAACTGGAATGGTTGTATACAGATCAACCGGGCCCTGCGATGTTGACTGGTATCACGCTTGCATTCCTTTTAGAGTTAGGACGCCGGGGAACTGGTCAACCATTGACAGCGAGATCCGTTGAATTTTCACATTCAACGGCTGATGTTCAGTCACTTGAAGCTTACTTCGGATGCCGTGTCCAAACCGATGGAAGTAGTAACAAAATTACGCTCCATAGAAGTGACCTTGACCGCCCCTTTGTCTCGTATAACGCAGAATTGCTTGAGGTCCTGACTCCTGTATTGGACCAATCATTAAATGGTCATCAACTTAGCAACTCCATTACCGAGATGGTCAAGTGGATCATGAAACGTAGCCTTGCAGGAGGGTGTTTCAACATTCAGACTGTTGCAGGCGAATTGGGGATAAGCAATCGTACTTTGCAGCGCCGTCTTCACGACGAAGGCACAAGCTTCAAGCATCTGTTAACACAAGTCCGGCAAGAGCAAGCACGAGAGTACTTAGCAGATCCCTCGCTCGATATTAGTGAAGTGGCCTTCCTAATTGGATATGAGGACCAAAACTCATTCTATCGAGCCTTTAGGCTTTGGGAGGGGGATACTCCTTCAAATTGGCGTGCTGAACATTTAGATACAAACTCGATAAACTGACCATGCTTTCCACTATAAATAAAAAGGAGAAATGTATTATGGATATGGGATTAACCAACAAAACGGCTTTAGTTACTGGTTCAACGAAAGGTATAGGTAGAGCGATTGCTATAGAGCTTGCCAAAGAGGGTGTTAACGTCCTTATTAATGGACGAGATTATGAAGAGGTAGAACAAATTGTAAATGAGCTTAAAACAGATTTCCCGACTACCTCTCCTCAAAATGCTACAGCTGATATTGTGGATATTGAACAACGAGAAGAGTTATTCCAAAAATATCCGATTATTGATATATTAGTTAACAATATGGGTGTTTATGAAATTATGCAATATGAGGACGTTGACGATGAAGTATGGGAGAAATATTTCCGTACAAATGTCCTTGCAGCAAATGGATTATCCAAATTTTATTTACCTAAGATGTTGAACAATGATTTTGGACGAATTATCTTTATTGCGAGTGAGGAAGCAATTATGCCTTCAGGACAAATGCCTCAGTATTGTATGACAAAATCAATGTTATTATCATTGTCAAAAAGCTTATCTAAATTAACAATAGGAAAAGAAGTTACAATCAATACGATCATGCCAGGACCTACACTCTCTGAAAATGTGCATCAAATCATTGAGGATATGTACGCTAATAAAGATATGCCCTTTACAGAAAAGGAGAAGGAATTTATGACTGCAAACTTGCCTCAATCTGAAATACAAAGATTTATCAGACCAACTGAAATAGGTAGGCTAGCTACATTTGTCAGCAGTCCTTATGCATCCGCATTTAAAGGGTCACCAATCCGCATGGATGGCGGGCTGATACCGACTATTTTCTAACGCTCTTTAAGTACAGGTAGAAATGGGAAAGAATATCATGCTAAGAACTATAATATGACAACAGGTGTCATATTAACATTATATACTTGTACTAAAGATATGGAAAGGAGTTATTGCATGAATCAAAAACGAAGTACAGTATTGTTCATTGCCTCGAGTTTGGACGGATATATTGCGACAAAGGAAGAATCTCTTGAGTGGTTATTTAAAGTGGAAGGAGAAGGGGATAACGGTTTTACAGAGTTTTATGAAACAGTAGACACCATTTTAATGGGAAAACGAACCTACGATTGGGTAATGAAACAAGACTTAGATGAGTTTCCTTATAAAGATAAAGAGTGTTACGTGTTTACTAGATCTGTTTATGAGGATACCGAAAATGTACAGTTTATCAATGAGGACATAACTAAGTTTATTCATAAACTTCAAAACAAAAACGGTAATAACATTTGGTTAGTTGGTGGAGGTGAACTGTTAAACTCCTGCATTCAAGCAGGGTTAGTTGATGAATTTATTATAACCTTTGCACCAACTATAATAGGTAATGGCATCCCTTTGTTTAAAGAAGGAAATCACCATTTAGAGCTTTCCTTGAAAGGAACGAAGCAATTTAATCAATTTATTGAATTACATTATCAAGTTAAAAAGTAAAATACATTACTAAGCAGATTAACAACAGCTAATCAATGAGCTGTTGTTCTTTTTTCATCATTTTTAAGGTTGACTTTTTCTGGATTACAGATGTAATATTGTACTACAGTTGTAATCTTTATAATGGAAAGGTGGAATACATACTTACAATTAAAGACTAATAATGGAGAAGATCAATATATGAAATTTATTATAAAGGAAAGAAGGTATCATATGAGAAAAACCAATTACCAATCCAATATGGTCAAGTATTTATGTTACATAGTATTGTTAGCTCTAACTATACTCACCGCATGCACAAATGCTGACAATAAAACAAATACATCAACCGACAATAAAAGCGACACCGAGCAAACCATCAATAAAGATGAAGAGTTTGCCCAGCTCGAAGATGAATTTGAAGCCCAACTCGGCGTCTATGCAATCGATACGGGTGAGAATCAAATCGTTGAATACAATCCCGATGAGCGTTTCGCCTATGCATCCACTTTTAAAGTACTAGCAGCAGCAATTTTGCTTAAGCAAAATGAAATCAAAGATCGTGAAAAAGCTGTTACCTACAGTAAGGATGACTTGGTTACTTATTCTCCGGTTACCGAGAACCATGTGGATACCGGAATGACACTGTTAGAAATTAGTGAGGCAGCTATTAGAAAAAGTGACAACACCGCTGGAAATCTATTACTTGAGGCCTTAGGTGGTCCTGAGGAATTTGGGCAAGCCTTACTACGAGACCTCGGTGATGACGTTACTGAACCCGAACGATACGAAACCGAATTGAATGAATTCATGCCAGGGAACAAAAGTGATACCAGCACACCGAAAGTTTTGGCTACCAATCTGAAGAAAATCGCACTAGAAGATTTTCTCCCTAATGATAAGCGCGAGTTGCTTATCGATTGGATGAAAGGTAATGCAACAGGCGATACACTAATACGTGCTGGCCTACCTGAAGAATGGGTCGTCGGAGATAAAAGTGGGGCTGCAAGTTACGGCACAAGAAATGACATCGGCATTGTCTGGCCACCAAATAGAGAACCAATCATCATTGCAGTGATGTCCCGTCATAATACTAAGGATGCAGAATATGACGATGAGTTAGTTGCAAAGGCTGCTAGAATCATCTTTGATGCTGTAAAATAAAAATTTGAGCACACATGTCTAGCTAAACTGACATGTGTGACTCGACTTTGCTTTACTTCTCTTATGATCAGATTGGTACGTGCACTCTAATCGTTCACACACCAATGGATTATCCGTCTCATCCTTCATTGTTATTGCAAACTCATTAATCCATAAGCTATTGACCTAGTGGTATAATTAAGATACTTAGTTAAACAACTTCGCGGTTAAGGAGATGAAATAAAATGTCGGTCCTCCACTTGGCAGTAAGCATGTTTTTATCTTCTTTCGTGGTCATTGTTATCATGCTGATCCGAAAGATATTTAAGAACCAATTATCATCCAAATGGCAATACAATTTATGGTTCATTTTACTGATTGCATTAACCATACCATTACTTCCAACAGATTTATTGGATGTTGGAACCAAGCTAACTTGGAATGGGAACCAAAACAGCATTCTCTCCTCGTCCAATACCTCAACAGCAAATCTCGTAGCAGACAGCGGAGGAAATTGGATGAAAGATTTATCAATTTCTGTCAACCGGTTTGACCTGACATTATTTAACCAACTCATCACCATTATATGGATGACGGGTATGCTGGTAATAATTGCTTTAACGATTCACGCATGGATAAAACTTCAGCGAATAAAAAAATCCACAAGCAACATAGAAAATCCAGAGATTCAGAGATTATTCGAACAGTGCAAACAAAGCCTCCATATTTCACGGAAGCTTGTGTTAGTGAAATCACCGCTTATCAAGTCGCCAATGACATTCGGTATTTTCAAAACCTACATTATTCTGCCGCATGATGCTAAAGCATGGCTGTCCAAGGATGATGTGAAATACATTTTGCTGCATGAATTAAATCACTATAAAAGCAAAGACATTGTTACGAACTACTTAGTTGTCCTGTTCCAGATTTTGTACTGGTATAACCCATTGATCTGGATTGCATTTAGGGAAATGCGGCTAGACCGTGAAATAGCCTGTGACAGTGCCGTTTTAAAAGTTCTCGGTCAAAATCATTATGCAGCATACGGAAACACAATCATCAAGTTCGCTGATAAATCCTTGTTTCATAGCAAGTTCGCAATGGCTAGCCAGCTTACTAGCTCCAAACAGCAATTAAAAAAAAGGATTGAATGGATTGCAACATTCACAACGGAATCAAAGCTTTTAAAACTGAAAAGCATCGTAATTTTTATTGTGTTGGCGGGCATTGTCGTGTGTCAAGTACCAGTTGTTTCTGCAATACCTTATGGTGAGGATCGGATCAATTTTGATAATAAGCAGACCGTGTATGAGGATTTAAGCACATTTTTCAGCGGATATGATGGTACCTTTGTACTCTATGATTTGCAGAAAGCGCAATACCTTATCTATAATAAAGACAAAAGTGTGTTACGAGTTTCACCGAATTCCACGTATAAAGTATACAGCGCGTTATTCGCTTTGGAATCTGGTGTGATTACACCACAGCACACCTCGATGGAATGGGATGAAAAAACTTACCCACACGAAACCTGGAACCAAAATCAAAATTTATTTACTGCAATGGAGAATTCCGTGACTTGGTACTTTCAAAAGCTAGACAAAAAAATAGGAAAAGAAAGAATCCAAGCAAATTTCGAAAAAATAAAATACGGAAATCAAAATGTGTCTGGTAGAATAGAAGACTATTGGCTAGAATCTTCTTTAAAAATCTCACCGATTGAACAGGTTCAGACACTTAAAGACTTTTATACCAACCAATATGGATTTAATGAAAAGAACGTTGAATTAATAAAAGATGCCATCAAGCTAGAGACGAAAGGCCATGTAACACTCTATGGAAAAACCGGTACAGGGACAGTCAACGATAAAAATGTAAACGGCTGGTTCATAGGATATGTGGAAACGAAAAGCAACACCTATTTCTTTGCCACTAATATTGAAAATGGCCATCATGCTCAGGGCAGTATAGCTGTTGAAATTACCAAATCCATCTTGAAGCAAAAAAACATTTATTAAAAAGCAAAGGCAGGGATTTCAAGTGACGAAAAAAATACCCACTATTTCAGAGTCTGAATGGGAAGTATTGAAAGTGCTTTGGCAAAATGCACCGCAAACTGCAAATGAAATCATTTCGTCCTTGCCGGCAGAAACGAACTGGAAGCCGAAAACCGTACGCACTCTATTAGATCGACTCTCTAAGAAAGAAGTCATTGGCGTTAACAAGGATCAGCGCGTATATACATTCTATCCGCTATTTTCTCAAAACGAATGCCAGCGTGCCAAAACAGAATCTTTTGCGAAACGCTTCTATGATGGCACTTTAAAATCAATGCTCGTTCAATTTATGCAAGATGAGGATTTATCTGAAGATGATATTAAAGAGCTGCGAGCTATTTTAGATAATAAGCAAAAGAAAGAATAGTTAGACGCAACCTTTTTGATGTTTACTACCTATAAAAATGAGCGCATATCCTATTTTGGATTTGCGCCTGTATTTTATAGCTGTACTTTAATTCTGTAAAAACTCAGCAGTACCGGTAAGAAACGCCTAAACACCACTACTTTCCTTATAACCTCTTCACACAGAAGTAAATCTTCCATTTCATTAACTTTACAGTCACCGTAAAATAGGAATATCACTCAGAAAAAACCATTTTTAAGTCAATCGTTAATCCTTTGAAGATGGAAATGGTTACTTGATCTTCATCTGTAAATAATTCAGGTCTACCAAACCTATGATTATCTTGGAGCATAAATACGCTGACTATTTTCTCTTGTGGTTCAACTAACCAAAATTCTTTCACACCTGCTTGTTCGTATTTATTAAATTTTTCAATTTTATCTTTTCTAGCTGTTGAAGATAAAATAATTTCCATTACCAAATCTGGGCTTCCTTTACAGCCACGGTCATCCAATTTTGTTGGATCACAAACAATCATAATATCAGGCTCAAACACGTTTTGACTATCCTCTTCCTTCTGATTCTCTTGTTCTAGATTTAGTACCACATGAAAAGGGGCTGGATATACTTTGCATGTTTTCCCAACTAAATAATTCGCAATTTGGCGATGTAATTCCGATAAGATTTCCTGATGTAATCTAGATGGTGTAGCTTGCAAATAAGGGACTCCGTCATAATCTCCATTCTTTCTTCTTCAGACCATAACAAGTAATCAGCATAGGTATAGGTTCGGTCTTTTCCTGGTAATGTCACATGCACCATCCTCACTTCAAGGATTTTTATCAATTATACCATGTTAAGTCGACCTCTCCAATTTCCTACTCACACCTCTGCCTACATTTTTCATTTAAAAGAACCCCCTGACTACAGAGCCAAGGGGTTCACATCATTCATTAATTAGCAGTATTTTTTCTTCCTCTTACCGTTAAAAACACACCTAAACCTACAGCAATTAATAACAAACCTAATGCCAACCAATTATATTGATCGGTCGCAGTCTCTGGTAGCGTTTCTCCGCCATCTTCTGTTTGTTCATCATTGTCTGCTGTATTATCTTCTCCTGTTTCATTACCATTACCTGTGGAACCTTCACCTTCTGATCCACCTTCATTGCCTGATGGATCATCATTACCTGTTCCACCTTCGTCTCCAGAGGAACCATCGCCGCTTGTTCCATCATCCGCTACTTCAAAAACTCCATAGATACTGAAATGAGATACTTCTGCAATCACTTCTGCAGTAGAACTGTCAACACTTTCTGGAATGATTTCCTCTTGTGGTTCACCATTCTCATCAATATAGACAACTCTTAAGTTATCCCAATTTGTAACTTTTTCTGCGTCGACGTTAAATATTAATGTTACTGGTGAATTAAAGCTAATATCTTCACCATTAGATGTTAACGAGAAATCATACAAGTCACTTACCGCATTTGGATTTTTCGACTTAATCGTTTCTGATACTTCTTGCCATTCAAATTCTATATCCTCTTTACCCTTCAGAATCGATACCGGGATTTTCACTTGGACGTTATCCATTTGTAATACAATATAGGCTGTTTTATCTAGCTGGTCCACCACTTCTTTTTTGATAATCGTTTTCTTCGTGTCTACATTCGTTTGATAGACGTTATTGTCTTTCTCTAAATCGTCTACTTGACTAATAACATTGTCTTCCGTTTCCTCGTCCGATGAACCATCTTCTCCATTCTCATCTTCATTGTCAGATGATTCATCACCTTCAGGTTTTTCATAAAGATCCTGCACTTCTTCTACCGAGAGTGCGACTCCATCATAAACACGAACTTCATCCATTAACCCTTTAAACGGTGTATCCCAAAAGTTCACACCTAAACTAAATTGTGCATCTACAGTAGTAAAGACATCAGGGAAATTGGCATCAGAGAACTTCTCTTCCCCATTAATGTATACTTTTGCTTCTCCTTCATTTACAGTAAAAGCAAAGTGTGTCCACTCACCTGCAGGGATAATCGAATCGGATACTGCATCATACCAATCATCGCCATTATGGGACCATACTTTGGTAACGCCATCTCCATTTGGTACAAGGCTGATCCAATTATTTTCTGTTCTAGCACCAAAAAACGTTGTTGTAAATTCTGTTATTTCCTCTGGCTTCATCCATAGAGAAATAGAATATTGATCACTAGCAATTAAACCATCGGCCAACTTCAATCCTGATTCACCATCGAATTGTGCCGCCTGACCAACGATACCGTCCGTAAAGGTAATCTCTCCACCTGTATTATGGATACGATCACCAGTAACCGTAGCATCTTCTTGATTACCTGAGCTATCTGATAAGCCATCATTGAAATCATAAACAGCTGATAAGCCGCCTTCACCTTTTGCCGGAACAGTTACCGTTACAGTTAGCGTTTCTGTAACCTCTCCTAAAGTGATCGTCGCGGTCAAATCTACCTCGGCATCACCAGAACCAAATACTGGTCTATTAACCACTCCTTCCGTTGATATAACATCAGGATTAGAAGATTCCCATGTGATTTCTGTTCCTTGTGTTGCCAATGTTGGTAAAGTAATATCTGATACTGCGCGTTCTGGGAGGCTATCACTTAATTCTTGCTTTACGCCATCTACAACTTCTTGATCGTCTTTACTGTCTACATGGCTTCCCCATATCACAACACCTTCACCTGACATCGCACTAAACGTCATAACCCATTCCTCAGATGTTGGATCATATTGACGAATGAACACGCCATCGTATGTTTCGTCATCAACTGTCAATTCCACTCTGTAGTCATCATAGGGCTCCCATGTACCTGTAACAGCACCAGTAACAGTATGGTCTTCATTTAACTTGACCCAGGTTGATTCTGTTAACTCACCCGTAATTTCCTTACCATGGTTCAAATATTTATAGTCACCAACTACATCTGATTCTGAAACCGCTTCGATTTCTTCACCAGCATAATGATATGGTGTTGGTACTGGCCAGTCATTACTATTTTTAAATGTTTGGTGTACACGAACTTGGTGCATTTCTCCTTCTTGAGGAAAACGTGTATGTGTCACAATAAATTCTTTTCCAAGTTCATCATCAATTAAATAAGAATTGTGACCCGGCGCCATATATCCTGTACCGATTCCCGAACCTTCTTCACCAAAATCTCTTTTAAATAGGAAATTCCCCATCATTTTATTACCAATTTCTTTATGGTCATCATTACCAGGGAAATTACCTACCCCGATATCAAAGCTTTCAGGAAAAACGGCTTCATTTCCGGCCGCATCTACATATGGACCATCAATACTTTCTGATCTGAACTGTCGCATTTGATAGCCACCATCCGAAGCTAGTCCACCATAAGTAATATAGAGGTAATAATAGCCCGTTTCCTCATCATAAACGGCATACGTTCCCTCACCTGATCTTCCATAACCACCAGCAATCTTCGTTCCATAATACCTGTCTATCATTCTACCATCTTCAGTTACTCCATCTTCACCAGGATAAATTGGTGTACCTGTTTCTTTATCCAATTCTAAAATAAATGTTCCACCAGACCATGAACCATACGTCATATACAAGTCGCCATTCTCATCATAGAGAATATTCGCATCGATCGCATTGGTATAAAGCGCATTGTTGAAGTCACCATCTTCAGTAAAATAGTCTGGATTGACTTCATCAATAATTCCCTCGTCAATAAGCTCAGAGAGATTAGTATTTTCCCAATGTTTATTCACATCACTATTATTGTCATAGCTTTCGTAATTCGTAAAACCAGAATAAATGATAGTGTCCGTATATTCATATGGACCTTCAATATCCTTTGAAACCGCTATACCGATAGCTGAGCGAATATAAGTGGAGGAAGCACTATAATAGAGCATATAAGCACCGGTTGAACCATCCTCCCAAACATAATCTTTGTTCCAGAAAATGTCTGGTGCCCATACAGCATAGCCTCCTGAGCTATCGGCATCATCTTCCCCAGCCCATTCAAATGACTCTGCTAGATTAGAAGATAAGTCACCATAAATAGGGTTATTCTCAGGGGTTTGATATTCTCGATCGACTATAGAATTCCAGTTACTTAAATCATTTGATTTAGCAACCGCAATATGTGAACCAAACACATAATAAGTACCATCATCCGCTTTAATAATCGATGGATCATGTACAGAAGCACGGTCAAAATCTATTGAATCGGAATCATCTTGCTCATCACCAAGAACGGTTGACGGTATGATGATCATCAATAAGAGACCAATCATTGATATTTTTTTCACAAAACTTATCATTATTGTTTTTTCCCCTTTCGTTAACTCGTTTGAAAGCGTAGTCATTCTTTTGCGAATTTAATTAAAGTTTGGGCACTTTTGGCGAACTACTAACATTCAGTTAAAATGCATGAAGATAATTTATGATTTCTGTTAGTAGCTATTCTTCACCTTTGGGTTAACCTATGCTAAATCAGCCATCCCTCCTTTATTTGTCACACATTTATAAATCGCTTACAAAATCATTCACCAATAAGATTACTATAAATATATAACTTCCTCAATAAATATCTATTAAAAAAATAAATTTATTAATGAATTAGGATAATATTATCAGATTAATTACCCTATGCGTTTATCAAAAGGGGTTTATAATCTTTTTACCTAATCCGAATATACTTGAGGGTACTATGAGATAATCTCCACTTATCGTTTTTTCACCAAAAAGAACATGACATAATACCTCGGCTCCCGATAACCTAAGAAGATAACTTGACTAGTTTGGTAGATAAATTAATAGATGGGTTGTTATAATATCAGTACATGAAACTTTTTAGGATAGTGCCATTCATTTCAAAAGCTAGGAGGATTTTAATGAAAACCGGAAGAAATGATCCTTGTCCTTGTGGAAGTGGAAAAAAGTATAAAAAGTGCTGTATTGACCAGGAAATAGTTGATTTCAAACCCAAAAAAACCAAAGAAAGTTGGACACCAGAAAAAGTCGATAAGATGACTACTGACTCGATTTTTGCAAAATTAAGAGAACTAGGGGTTGATCGTGATGAGCAATCCTTTGCAAAGGAAATTAAAGCCCAAAAATCAGGGGATGAATTATCTAGCAAATGGGAAGCAAGCAGTAATGTAGATGAATCAAATTCCGATATAGATTTTATTTATCCTGCAATTGCAGTATTAGCCAAACGAATTGCTCCTGAGCACATTTTGGTTAGCGATCTAAATGAAATGATGCAAGACGGCTATGATTTAATCGAATCACAACAAGATGAACAAGCATGTGACCTCTGGTGGAAACTTTGGAAAAGTATATTTAAATGGCTTGTACCCAGACAAGTTGAATCAATTGAACAACTCGACAGACTCACAAGTACCGGTATGATGCAAAGCTTTTTTAATTGGGTACAAGACTTTGAAATGTTGTTGGAAAACACAAGCCAGTATAATAGTCGTTATATAGAAATGCGATATCAATTGGCTACCGAATTTCGCAAACACTTCTCACAATCTAGCTCCCTTACCATGATGAATATGGGAACTGCAGCTGCGGAGTCCTTATTTTTAATAGATAAAATGGAAGAAGCTAATCAGCTTTTTGAACAGTTAGTGCTTGAAGATTATGAAATATTTGATAAAGTCTGGATCTATATTAGGTGGGGAGACCTCTACACGAAGTGGTTTGGGAATAATTATTTTGACCATGAACGAGCACGAGCTTTATATGAAAAAGCGCTAGAACTTGCAGATGACAATTCAAAACGCGATGTAGAAATGCGTATTAAAGACTTAGAAGAGGGGCAATAACTTTGCCTCTTCTTTTTATCTTGTTTAGACTACAGTACTTAAATATAAAATAAGTCATCTGATTCTAAATATTTCTCCATTTTCACTTTTAGTTGATTCACTTCTATTAATTGCTCTGAAAAGAGCCTGAAATTCGCTTCATCCTTATTATCAAGTGCTTGATCGATTTGAAAGTTTAAGTAATTTAAACTCAATTCTATATCTTCCATTAAAAGAATCTGTCCTTTAGCATTATAGTATTCTAAATCCTCAAGAGCTATATAAAAACAATAATAATCAACGACAACAGCCTTAAAATACCAACCATTACCTATTATATATTTTCGTTCATTGGTAACTTTAATGATATCGGCTTGCTCAATTCTTAATACTTCAGTGTGTATAGACCCTGGACAAAAACATTCGATTTGATGTGAGAAAGATTGTCCCACGATAAAATCTCGGTTCATTTCATCACTCTCCTATAGCAGTTTTCAAAGTAAACTTCTTATCCTTCATGATAGTTGTAACTTTTTGCTTTCCTTCCATCTCAGTATCAAACACGCCATAACAAGGACATTCATGGCTATCATTGATATATTCGTCATTAACAATTTCTTGTTCATATACAAAACCACACAACGTACAAAAATGGAAGTCCATCATGGATACCTTCTTTCTTCACACTAAGATAGTTAGTTTAAAGTATCGCAAGCAAAAAAATGAGAACGATTATCAATTACTTTGTTTGATTATAGTTGATAATCATTCTCATTGTCAAACTGTTTTCACCTAATGTATTACTGACGAATATATTATCCTTTTTTAATAATGTTTTAATTGACATTGATAATCATTATCAATTAAAATAGTGGTTGAAACATTAAGGAGGTATCATACATGCCAAAAGTGATCTTATTGTTTTGCAGTATGTCTGGTAATACGGAGGAAATAGCTGAGATCATTGAGTCAAGTATTATCAACCATGGATTAGAAGTGCATAAATTTCAAATGGATATGGACGATATTCCGGTTACAGATTTACTTGAATACGAAGCCATACTATTCGGGACATATACATGGGGAGATGGAGATATTCCCTATGAATTAGAAGATTTCTATGATGACATAGATGACATTGACTTAACTGGAAAAGTTGTAGCACTGTTTGGTTCATGCGATTCGATGTATCCGAATTATGGGGGAGCGATTGAAACATTTGCGAAGCGATTCAAAGAACGTGGGGCAGCGAATGTCTTGTATCATCTAAAAGTAGATTTGACTCCAGATCAAGATGATGTGAAACGATGCCAACAATTCGCTGAGGACTTTGTCGAGCAACTTAACGTTATCGCTGAATAATCGAGAAAATCAATAAGTCGCATAATTTGAGAATAGATTTAACCTGCATAACTATATGAGCTTTGATTATTTCATTTTATTCAAGAAAGCAAAAGCTTTTTCCAAGGAGCAGTGTGAGCTCTTGCTTTAATAAGTGCTTCGCTTCCGGGGATTCTTGTTTCTATTCCTTGGATATAACCATTTTACCCAGAGAAATCACATAATTATGTCTCAACTCCATTAATGAATAGCGAACAAAAACTGAAACTTCTTACAGATACGCACGCAATCGAGGTATCAAATAGGAATTTGAACAGAGTTTTATGATTTAGTACCAATTTAGTATTCAGGAAGAGTCATTTTGGTACTAAAACCTGTTTTAAGTACCATTTTAATTAAATGATTTCTGATTTTGGTACTTAATTGATTATTTAGTACCATTTTGACTTCGTGCGTGTAATTTTTGGTACTTAAATTAAAGCTATATACATCCGAAAAGTTTCAGAAAACGAAATGGTTAGTCATAGCCGTTGACTTGCAGTAGCTATCTTTCAAAATGGGAACTTCATCTGATTAGCTATCTCTGCTTTTTTTATCAATCTCTTTCTACTTACTTATTTATAAGAGTTGTAATACCAAGGGTTATATACATTCTATCCTTAAGAAAAAGGCACCCTTATTCTTCAAGGGTGCCTCTCGCTCTTTATAATTTTGCCCCATTACTCTCAATCACGTCTTGATACCAATAGAACGATTTTTTACGACTTCTATCTAATGTTCCATTACCTTCATCATCTTTATCGACATAGATAAATCCATAACGCTTAGACATTTCACCGGTTGAGGCACTTACTAAATCAATACAACCCCAAGCAGTGTAACCCATTAGATCGACACCGTCTTCGATAGCTTCACCCATTGCAACGATATGGTCACGCAAGTATTCAATGCGATAATCATCTTGAATAGAACCATCTTCTTCTACTTTGTCATAGGCGCCTAAACCATTTTCCACAATAAACAGTGGTATGCGATAACGATCATATAACTGATTTAAGGAAATCCGTAAACCGATCGGATCGATTTCCCAGCCCCAGTCACTCGCTTTCAAGAAAGGATTACGAACACCTGACATAATATTACCGTCCGCACCCGCTTGATCCGATTTATCTAATTTTTCGGTGCGAGACATGTAATAACTAAAGCCAATATAATCGACGGTATGTTCTTTGATTAATGCTAAATCGCCTTCTCTAATATCTAATTCAATATTATTTTCTTTAAAGTAACGCTTCATAAATGCCGGGTATTCACCGCGAACTTGCACGTCTGCACAATAATAATTAAACAGGCGTTCTTCTTCTAAGGCGTACATGACATTTTCAGGACTGGAGTCAAAAGAATATACAGGCGCATAAATAATCATACAGCCAATTTTTGCATCTGGAATAATTTCATGACAAGCTTTCACCGCTAAACTACTTGCGACAAATTGATGGTGAAAGGCTTGGAATGTTGGCGTATATTTATCTTCTTCCTTTTCAATAGAAAAACCTAAGCCCATAATTGGCATCACTAACCCACTATTGATCTCATTAAAGGTCATCCAATATTTCACTTTATCTTTATAACGATTAAAGATAGCTAGTACATATCGCTCGAAGAATGTTACCACTTCACGACTTCTCCAACCACCATAATTTTTCACTAAATTTACTGGCATCTCATAGTGCGAAATGGTTACAACTGGTTCAATGCCATGCTTGTGTAATTCATCAAATACACGATCATAGAAAGCAAGACCTTCTTCATTTGGCTCTTTTTCATCGCCTTGTGGAAAAATACGAGTCCAAGCAATCGACATACGGAATACTTTAAAACCCATTTCAGCAAATAACGCAATATCTTCTTTGTAGCGATGATAAAAGTCGATTGCTTCATGGTTAGGATACGTATATTTTTCCTTATCGATTTCAAAATTAAAGCCTGGTTCTTTCAAAATATTTAGACGTCCTTTACCACCTGGTAGGACATCCGCAATATTTAATCCTTTATTACCTTCATGAAAGCCACCTTCGATTTGATTAGCGGCAGTTGCTCCACCCCACAGGAAATTTTCAGGGAATTGATAGGTTTTATTAGTCATTATGTTGCCTCCTTAATCTAGATTTTCTCCATTCGATTCAATCACTTGCTTATACCAATCAAAACTTTGCTTCTTACTTCTGTTCAACGTTCCTTTTCCTTCATTATCACGGTCTACATAAATATAGCCATAACGTTTTTTCATTTCACCTGTTGAGGCACTTACGATATCAATTGGTCCCCAACTTGTATAGCCAATGATTTCGACACCATCTTTCAGTGCTTCCCCCATTTGTTTGATATGTTCACGTAAATAAACAATCCGATAATCATCTCTTATTTCGTTATCTTCATCCAATTGATCAATCGCACCTAAACCATTTTCCACAACAAATAACGGCTTTTGATAACGATCATATAGTTGATTAGCGGTAATACGGAAACCTTTCGGATCTATCGTCCAGCCCCATTCAGAAGCCTCTAAGTATGGATTGGTAATTGAATCAAATACGTTTCCACCTGTTGTATCTTTTAAAACTTCTGGATCTGTACTCGTAGCACGAGAACTGTAATAACTAAAGCCTATATAATCGACGGTATACTTGCTTAATAATTCCTCATCATCCGCTTCCATCTCAAGCTCAATATTATTTTCTGCAAAGAAGCGCTTCGCATAACCTGGATACTTACCTCGAGACTGCACATCAATAAAGAAGAAGGATTCACGATCTTGATCCATCGCTTTTTGGATATCATCCGGGTTACAAGAATATGGATACGTCATACCAGCTGCCAACATACAACCGACTTGCGCTTCAGGAATGATCTCATGACCTGCTTTTACAGCTAAAGCACTTGCAACTAATTGATGATGAGCTGCTTGATACATGACTTGCTGTTTGTCTTCCCCTTCTTTAAAGATAAGACCTGCCCCAACATATGGTAAGTGCAACAACATATTAATCTCATTAAAGGTTAACCAATACTTCACTTTATCTTTGTACCTAGTAAAAACGGTTTTGGCATATTTCTCAAAAAAGTCTACTACTTTTCTATTTTTCCAACTGCCATATTCTTTTACCAAGTGAACAGGCACATCAAAATGGGCCAATGTCACCACTGGTTCTATTCCATATTTGTTTAATTCATCAAACACATCATCGTAAAATTGTAATCCAGCTTCATTAGGTTCTGCGTCATCACCATTTGGAAAAATGCGTGCCCATGAAATAGATAGACGAAATGATTTAAAGCCCATTTCTGCAAAAAGGGCAATATCTTCTTTATAGCGATGATAGAAATCAATCGCCTGATGAGATGGATAGAATTCATCTTCTTTTGGTGTATAGTTTTCCACTTTTCCTAACATAATCGGAAAACGATTTTCTCCTGTTGGTAAAAGATCAACCGTTGTTAATCCTTTCCCACCTTCTAAATAAGCACCTTCTATTTGGTTCGCTGCTACAGCACCACCCCAAAGAAAATTTTTTGGAAAATTGTTTGTCATTATAAAGTCCCCCTATTACTATGTGAAAAAGGAGCCTTTGACAGCCCCTTTTTCTTTATTTAGTTGTTAATTCAAGCACAGTACTTTCTGAAGTTACATTTGCTTGTTCAATTATTTTTAGTTGATATTGGTCATGGTTCGTTATAACTACTGGTGTTGTAATCTGAAAACCAGCCTTTTGAATTTTATCTATATCAAAAGTTAGCAGTTCTTGACCTTTTTCTACTCGTTCTCCTTGTTGTAAGGATGTTTCGAAATATTTTCCTTCTAGTTGAACCGTATCTAAACCAACATGGATTAAGATCTCTGCACCATTATCAGAAGTAATACCGATCGCATGCTTTGTTGGGAATAAAGCAGAAATCGTACCTGAAACAGGTGATACTAATTTACCTTCTGTCGGTTCAATGGCAACACCTTTTCCAAGAGCTCCAGATGCGAATGCAGTATCATCAATTTCTTCTAACTTTCTCATTTCTCCTATTAAAGGACTGGTAATTACCTCACTTTTCACTTCTGTTTCGTTATCAGTAGAATCTGTTGGTTCTTCTGCTACTTCAGGTTCTGTTTCTTGTTTTCCGATACCTCCAAAGAAGTACGTTAGAACAAAAGCCAATATCGCTGCGACAACCATCGCAATAATAGAAGCTACAAAGGATAGATTCAATCCTTCTTCAGGATGAATGAAACTTGGCATCTGGAAGACACCTAGGCCAGCCATATTGTAACCTAGTGTTCCAAACGCACCTAGTATGGCACCCCCAACAGCTGAAGCTACTACAGTATAAACAAATGGCCATTTAAGTGGTAATGCAACACCATACATACCTGGCTCTGTTACACCAAATATTGCTGAAACAATCGCTGGTGGCGTTAGTGCTTTTGTTTTTTGATTTTTCGTTCTAATGATTACAGCAATTAAGGCACCTGCTAATGCAAATGAGTGTGCAAATATTAAAGCTAGAATTGGATCTTGTCCAAGTGTTGCAAAGTTATTAAGAGCGACTGGTACAAGGCCCCAATGTAGGCCAAACATAACAAACACTAACCAAAAACCACCAATAAATATACCGGCAATAATTGGGCTTAATTCATAGATGCCAACACTTGCTGCCCCTAATAATTGACTTGCCCAAGTCGCAATTGGACCAATAATAATAAAAGTTAATGGTATAATGATGAGCATCGTTAACAATGGTACTAGGAACATCTTGAGGACATTTGGAACTACTTTCGCAAAAGTTGTTTCTAATTTAGCTGCAAAGAATGCTGCAATAATAATCGGAATAACCGACATCGAATATGTCATTAAAATCACCGGAATACCTAAAAATTCAATATATACTGGTGATTCAAACATCGTTCCTGCAAATAACGTATACAACGGCTCACCTGACTCTGGTATCACTTCCAAATCCGGATAGACTAATGCCATCGCAATAACCATACCTAAGAACGGGGTTCCACCAAATTTTTTCATTGCGGTATAACCTAAAATGATTGGTAAGAAGTAGAATAGTCCATCGCCAATTGCATTTAAAATTTGATAGGTTCCACCCTGTTCATCTAATAAGCCAACTGCTACAAACAGTGCATTAAAACCTTTTAACACACCAGATGCTACTAATACCGCAAGAATAGGTGTGAAAATACCAGAGATCATATCGATAAAACGATTCAACAAATTACCTTTTTCTTCGTCTTGATCTACTTCACCTTTTGCTTCAAATCCACCTTCAGCAACGACCGCTTTATAAACATCTGCTACATGATTTCCAATAACGACTTGATATTGACCGCCACTTTTACGAACGGTCACCACACCATCCATTTTATTTAATGCTTCCGTATTCGCTTTACTTTCATCTTTTAATTTAAAACGGAGTCGTGTAATACAATGAACGACACTGTTGACGTTTTCTTTCCCACCAACATGTTGAATAATATCTTTTGCTAACTGTTGATATTTCATAGCTCTTTCACCTCTCTGTTTGATGTTTTTATGAAAGCTTTCATTTTTTACATGTAAGGGTTTTACTTAAGGCAAATAAAAAACCTGAACGAATTGGATCCTACACGCATAGTGATAGCTGTGCGCTTCCAACTCATTCAGGTTATGCCCTATTAAGGTAACATTCCTTACTTTTCCTATAGGTTTTGTTACATTTAATTTATCATCTTCTCATCCAGATGTCAATAAAAATCCTAAAGCGTTTTCTCTTTCTTTAATTAGTTCTCTTTTTGTCGATAGGTAACGCGGTGAATATGAACCGTTAAATAGACCATTTCATCCTTGGTTAGGAACCAATTATAATTCTTTTCTAAAAAAGTGGCTATTTTTTCCGTGCATTTGTATGCATGGTGATATTTATTTTGTACTTGCTCATAAAAGAAATCATCAATTGTTTCTTCCATATTCTCTTTCCTTAAAAATCGCACTGTAAAGAAACGTAAATGAGTTAAAAATCGTTCATAATTAATCGAGTTTTCATCTAATTCTGTTTTATAATGATATTTCACGATATTTAAAACCTTGTTGACAACATCTGTTACTTGAACAGCCATTTCCATGTTTTCCCCAGATAACTGACTATTTACTAAATGAAGAGCAATAGAAGCTGCTTCATCCTCATTCATTCTAATACCAGTATAATCTTCAATAATATCCAATGAGTGTAAACCAATTTCAAATTCTTTTTTATAATATTTGCGAATCTCAAATAACAATGTGTTTTTTAGCTGAATGCCTTCTTTCATTCTCGTAATCGCAAAACTGATATGATCTGTTAATGCGATATATAAATAGTCATTCAACTTATACGGCAAAATAGACCGCGCATATACATAAATCTCAGAAGCAATATCCAAATATTTATCGGAGGTATTTTGTAATAACTGATTTAGTTTTTCACTTGTACCGGTATCCTGTAAGACAAAATGCTTCTCGATTTTTTCCTCATCAATGTTTTGTCCCACTTTTTTCTGAAATGCTAAACCTTTCCCCATAACAACCATTTCTTGACCATGTTGGTTAGTAGTGACGACGACATTATTATTTAGCACTTTATTTATCTTCATATCAGTCATCCTTTTATTCAATATTTTTGGACGTTAAACATATTTTACCGCACTATGACAAAAGGAAAAATGCTTTTAATCATTTGTAATTAAGAAAAGCGCAGAGCGCCCGCTTAGAAACGTAGCGACTGGAACGAATTAACTGAGATAAAGGAATCACGGTGAGTTTACGAACCGATGATGACTTATCGTAGGGCAATTCGTGAAGTCGCCTAGTTTCTGGGCGCTCGGAGCTAGACATCTGCTCAAAATTTATACTTTCTTATCTTACAAAAAAACCCAAGCTATTGAATAAAACATACTACCCACGTCTAATTACGGGCGATGTACTATTCAATAACTTAGGTTTTGCCTGCTTGATCAGTAACAATCCTAAAAACAGATAATATTTTTGTAAGCGTTTATATAATTAATTATAACTACATTTGAACAGATGTCAAGGGGGAAGGCGGGACTTTTCAATTAGTAGGTTTTGGATCTCCATTTAATTACTCTTTTTCTGGGTATTTTCAAAAGCTCTATTTATTGTTTTAGAGTAACAGCCCAATCGAGGTTATAGTGGAAAACATATTTTACTCATTCTTAGGTCTTAAGTAATTATATCTACCAGATGAATAGGCAATTTCTTTCGTAATAAGTACTAAACAAAGCTTCCTTCATACCTGAACATGAGTTGGACAATTTTCAACTTGCATTCATCTGCTTCTCGTCATCTGTATATTTCGTGATGTCATACAATAAATATTCAAAATTAGGAATGAATACTTTCACATCTTCTGGTTGATGAAATCCATTAATCCAAGCACTAAGTGATCTGGGAAGATGCCACTTACATTACAAAATGATGATGTGAGTGTTTCCAACTTTGTATACTATGCTACAAAGATGGATTATTCGACACTTACAACAACTAAGAAATAGTCTATTACTTCCCAGTATTCCATTCGAAGTTCACTGATGGTATGTATTTTATAAACTTACCAAGGTTGATATCAAAATATCTTTCGATGGTTTCTTTTAAGTCCTCTTCTAATTTAATAAATTCTTCAGATAAATATGTAAGATCAAAAATATAGTATCTTTTATGTTCTGCCCATATAGACATTAAGCGAGCTCTTTTGCCAAACGGAATTAGAGATAAGATAGCTCCTTCATCATAATCATCAAATTCCAACGAATAATAATGAAACTCTTGAATAACATTATATTTATTAGTTGCTATTTTCCAATTGTAGAGGTATTTATAAAATTCTAAGATAGGGAACTCTTCTTGGTCAAAATAACACTCGCTGTTAATAAATAGCTTGAACCTTGCAGAGACATTTAAGATAGCAGAAACATCTTTTCTCTGTTTATTTGAAATATCGCTTTTAGCACTTGTAAACTGGTAGTAAAACTCTATTTGACTGGATAAGCTGTCCATATGATCTCCCTCTATACTTTAGTGATTATATTCAAAATATAACTATGGAGTAACTGTTGAATAGGTTATATAGAGTCAACACATTGCCTTATCAATAACTTATTTTGCTTAATTGTTCATTTACCATATCCTTATCAAATGGTTGATACCCTACCGATTCTGCCCAATTTAACATCCATTCTCTATCCCGATCATCCTTTGACTGAATAACCTCAAGAAAATTGCAATAACCCGTAATCCCACCAACATTTTCTGGAGGTGTTGTTCCGTCACCATCTAGACAAACTGGATATCTGGGATCATAATCGTCAATCCATTCCTCTACTTCGATAAAATGTTGCCAATCATCTCCTAAGTCATACGTATAAACAATACTCTTATATTTATCTAATACATCTCTTAACGCTATTTGATGAGCATATTTCATTTTTTGCCCATCTTCTCGATAAGCAAAAGCTTCTGGGTGAGAAACAAGTGTGTAATTTGCATCTGGTAAGTAATAATCTGTAAATGATGGTTGTTGTTGATAAAAAGTAAATTCATACAAATGGCTATTGGTCCAATTAAAAGCTATTTGTAAGATATCATGCAGACTAGCAAATGTTTGATTAATCGATACCACTAATCTTCGCCATACTTGTTGTCCCTCTAATTTTAATGTCACTTTTAATTGGACAGCTGGTTGTTGAAATGCTTTTTTACCTACTTTCCTCTCCAAGACATGTTGTAATTCTTCGATTGGTTTTATATATTCTCCGCTGCTTGATTTGTGTAAAGAACTATTTACCTTTCTAGACACGCTTGGTTGTATCATTGATTCAGAATTAGCCTCATACATAAAAAATTCCATCTCTTGTATTATCTGATTTAGCGAGGCTACCATTTTTCGACCTTTTGTTGATGTATACGATAAGTCTTCCGCTACTAACTCTTTTTGGATAATCTGTTCATTAAATCCATCTGCTATAAGAGTATCCGTTATTGCCTGCTTTACTAATTGTTCAAAATTTTTGACGTCTTTCGCTTTCACACCATATAAAATGACTGTGTAAAGACTTATATCATGCACTAGGATGATTGTATTTTTCCGATCGATCTTTTTAAAATGTGCATGCCACCCTACTAATGGAGCAGCGAGTTCCTGTTTTGGCTCGGGGTCTACTTTTAAGTATTTTTGCAAAGCTTTTGTGGATTGGATTAACATCTTAGCTACGCTCCTTATGATTGATTTCTTTCTGACTTCATTATCCTCTGTTAATACTATTAACTAGTTATTAAATTCGTCATACCTTTTGGTTCTTCTTTGTACTAAACCGACTAAATAAGCATTTTACGAAATCGACTATCTGATATTCATTTAAACTGCTATATTTGCCAATGGCTATATCCTAAAACCATTCTCCATTAATTGTAACATTAAACATATATATTAACTGTGATAACAGTATTTCAGTTAAGAAAAAATTATAACACCATATCTTTTTAATTATCTAATATCTGTAGTTTTAATGAATAGTGATATCTTTCTATAACAAGCGACGACTATGCTATTATTAAAATAAACAATTGATTTAGAGCCAAGAAATTTTATAAAAAGAAATTCAATGATTAAAAACAATGTTATGAAGGAAATTGATCTTGTCATTAAAAATATATGGAAAGAGGATTTAAGTATTGATTATGATCAAAATTATCGTCTTAAAGAAGATTCTATGAAAAATGCTTTCTATTTTCATTTGCGAACTAGGCTAGGTAATGATTTTGTTCCAATTGGGTAAGATGAATATTAGCGTAAGGCAGGTAAGGAGGAACGAATCATGCATGACTTAGATTTACACCATATCTTTCAACTCGGCCTTATTTTAGTTATGCTTGCGGCTGGTATTACCGCGATTGCCAAGAAGTTCAAACAACCTTATCCCATTGCATTAGTCATTGTCGGGACCATTATTGGTCTAGTAAATATTCCTTTCTTAGAACCATTAAAAGAATTTATTACAGAAGGCGAAGTTTTTAATTTTGTCATTATTACATTGTTCTTACCTGCATTATTAGGGGAAGCAGCATTAAAACTACCCTTCTCACATTTAAATGATAACAAAAAGCCAATTCTTGCTTTAGCATTTGGTGGAACCTTCGTATCTTTTATTATTATCGGTTTTTCTTCTATGTGGCTTTTACACTTTTCTATTCCTGCAGCATTTGTATTTGCAGCATTAATGAGTGCCACTGACCCTGTTAGTGTTTTGTCCATTTTCAAAAGTGTAGGCGTTAAAAAAAGGCTTGCTACTGTTATTGAAGGAGAAAGTTTATTTAATGATGGGTTAGCGGTTGTCTTATTTAATATATCAGCTTTTTCTTTAATCTCTTATCTTGACTTAGGATTATTAGGTGCAGGTTATGGATTATGGGAATTTATAAAAGTAGTATCATTAGGTTTGATAACTGGGGCATTACTAGGTTATGTATTCTCACGTCTAACCAGATACTTCGATGATTACCCATTGGAGATCATCTTTAGTATTATTCTCTTTTACAGCGCGTTCCTAATAGCTGAAAGTATTCATGCTTCTGGGGTAATAGCAGTTGTTGTTGCTGCTCTTACATTTGGAAACTATGGTTCAAGTATTGGCATGAGCCCTGCAACTAAACTAAATATAAGTAACTTTTGGGATGTCGTAACATTACTTGCCAATTCTCTCGTCTTTTTAATGGTCGGACTAGAAATTACAAGAATCAATGTAGCAGAAAACTGGGGATACATTTTTATCGCCATTCTCATCGTTCTAATTGCCAGAAGTATTGCGGTATATAGTAGCCTTTTCTTCATCAAAAACATCCCACTCACATGGAAACACATTCTAAATTGGGGTGGTCTAAAGGGATCATTATCGATCGCGCTTGTGCTTAGTCTTCCAAGGGATTTTGAAGGCCGGGAGGAAATTTTACTCATGGCTTTTAGTGTCGTATTGTTTTCCCTTGTTGCCCAAGGCCTTTCGATCAAACCGCTTATTTCATGGCTAGGTGTGAACAAAAAGGAAAAAAGCTATCAAGAGTATGAAGCACTTATTACACGCTCCCATCGATTGGAAACAGGTATTCAGGAAATCATCAAGGTTAGAAAGAATTTATTTGTATCAGAATTAGTATCAGAAGAGATTATTGATGAATTTGAGAAAGAGCGTACGGCATTGCATAACGAAATTGAAGAGCTCTTCCGTAACTACCCTGAACTGAAGGAAAAACAGAAAATGGCCCTATTGAAACTTTCACTCTATGCACAACACGAGGCAATTAACCATTTATTAAGGGAAGAGATTATTTCCAATGAGGTTGCGGAAAAAGAACAAGATCTAGTTACCAATAAGATCGTCGAATTGGAAGATGGACATTGATACGATATTTTCGGAAGAGATGAACGAGAGCAAAACGCTCTAGTAACTGACCATTTCTCTCCACAATCAGAAGGGAGTATACGTTATTCCAAAAGAAGCGAGGGGTGCCTTGCTCTTAGTCCCCTTCTCCATTACCTTGACCTGCTCTACATTACTTATTAAAACTCTCTTCGTTAAGTTAATAAATAATCCATTTTCAACGACGCCTACTAAAGACTGTAAATCCCTATTTAATTTCTTGGGATCTAATATTTTTTCAAATTTACAATCTAAAATATAATCCCCATTGACTGTTCGACGTTCTAGTTCACACATTTGTGTTTTATTGTATGGATATTGTTATCGTTCATTTCTGCATGCCTTGTTATAAATTGGAGATAATGATGTATAGATTACATATCATAGGAGGTAAATAACGATGCAAATGAAAGGCGCAGTTATCCATGAAAAAGGACAGGAATTTAAAATTGAAGATTTAGAGCTTTCTGAACCAAAGGAAAATGAAGTACTCGTGAAAGTAGTTGCGGCGGGGGTTTGTCACACTGATGCAGTTGCACGCGACCAGATGATTCCAGTGCCACTCCCTGCTGTACTCGGCCATGAAGGGGCAGGTATTATAGAAAAGGTCGGCTCCGGTGTTGAAACAGTGGAACCAGGTGATCATGTTGTTTTATCTTTTTCATCTTGTGGACACTGTGAGAATTGTCTAACGGGGCATCCAGCTTCTTGTATCTATTTAAATGATTTCAATTTCGGAGGCAGAATGCAGGATGGTACACACCGTATTCACCAAGGAGATCAAGAGATGTCAACCTTCTTTGGTCAGTCGTCATTTGGCACATACGCTGTTTCGAACGAAAGAAACGTAGTGAAAGTAGATAAAGACGTCGATCTTCATTTACTTGGTCCTTTAGGATGCGGGATCCAAACTGGAGCTGGAACCGTCATTAATAAATTGCAACCTGCATTTGGATCAACACTTGCAATATTTGGGTGTGGTGCTGTAGGGCTAAGCGCAATTATGGCCGCTAAAATAATAGGATGTGCTAAAATCATTGCAATCGATTTACACGACAGTAGATTAGAATTAGCAAAAGAATTAGGTGCAACACATGTTATCAATGGATCTGCAGTGGACACGGTAGAAGAGATCAGAAAAATAACCGACGGAGGAATAAATTACGCAGTTGAAACTACAGGTGTTTCATCGGTAGTTGTTCAATCCATACAATCACTACGAAGTTTAGGTACTGTTGCAGTAGTTGGAGCAACTGGAGAAGTGACACTAAACGTTCAAGAAGACCTATTGAATGAAGGAAGATCCATCATAGCAGTAGTTGAAGGAGATTCTATTCCTCAATTATTCATTCCACAGCTTATCGAGTATTATAAAAAAGGGCTGTTTCCTTTTGATAAATTAGTGAAATTCTACGACTTAGAAGAAATTAATCAAGCATTTGCTGATTCTGGAGATGGAATTACGATAAAACCTATTTTAAAAATGTAATAAGACTTCTCTCTTAAACTGGTGTGAAGGCGGCATTGAACCCCGGACTCACACCAGTCACTTATAATTGATAGAAAATGGAAATAATGATAATCAGCTCCCAAAGAGTTGTTCCCTTCGATCTCTACTTGCTACCAAGTAATCTTTTAGTTAGTTACTGCCTCTACTTTAATTCTTCCTGCTAAAATGGTAACAATTATGCTACAAATACTAATGATAGTACCTAAAACAGCGACTAACATCACCGAAACACTAGGATTGAACTACCCCCACTTAACCTCCTTTC
>NZ_WJEB01000012.1:0-112447 GCF_010994085.1 Gracilibacillus saliphilus
GCATACAAAGTGGAAGCGTACGGCATCCAGGTGCACCGCCAAGAAGAAAGTTACACATCAAAAGCAAGTTTGGTAGACATGGATGAATTGCCCACCTATGAAAAGGGTGTTCCAGCGAAGGTTAGATTTAGTGGCCGCAGAGTAAAACGAGGGTTATATCGCACCAAAGAGAACACTTGCATCCACGCTGATGTGAACGCAGCGGGAAATATCATAAGAAAAGTAGTCCCTAACGCTTTTGCCGAGGGGATAGAGGGCGTCGTGTCTCGCCCACTAATGTTAAGCATCGGTTGAAGTTGATACATTAGAAACTCGTCACTTTAGTGATGAGAGGTTCATTTCATCTAAAATCTCCAATAAAAGTTTTTCTGCCATTTAACTGCACTCCTTCTTATTATATGTTTGATTATAGCATACTTGACGGATGTTTTGACATCACCTGCTATAAGGGGAGTGTGATGACTTTTGCACTTTTGCGAATGTAAGTTCTGTGTATTTTAGAATACTACTACAAATTGAAAGCAAGTATTTTGTTCATAAGCAAACGCAGCGTCATATGTGAGCTGTAATATAGAACCATATGCCGTCAATATGTAGAAGGAAAGTTATTTAAACATCCCTTCTATCTCAAATATTACCATGTTTCATGCTATAATCGAGGTAATGTTTAGGGAAAACAAGCTAAGGAGTAACTTCAGGTGGCTTTATGGAGTTTGTGTGTTATATAGTGGGACGATGATAAGTTACTTGATATACTATTTACTAGAATAAAGAGAAAATGATACATAAGCCAACGAGATACTATAATAATTCAGAGGGGACTTAGATGAAGTTAAAACTATTTTTTTTGTTACTATTATTGTTAACAGCCTGTAGCAATCAAACGTTATCGGAAGACGAAATATGGAATAAGACAGTAGAAAATATGAATCAATTAGAAAACTATTCTTTCCAAGGTACGATGGAACATATAGAAAAAAATAATCAATTGGAATCAGATTATGCCATTTCGATTGCTGGAGATAATCAAGTAGAGCCATTCGAAGCCACAATGGACACAACCTTTCAAATACATGATGAATCCCAACAATATAAAACATACTATATAGAAGATACCGTATTTTATGAGGCTGAATCTGAGGAAGAACAATTGATAAAAGTAGAATTAGATGATCAACTGACACAAGTTCCAGATATTCTGGCATTTTTAGATGAACACAAAGACCAATTGACATATCAAGAACAAGCTGAAAGCTATCAGTATACTTATGCTTCAGACTCCGAACAAGAATCATCCATTCTTTCGTCGGTTTATCCTCAGATACTATCATACGCAGTGTTTGAAATGCTTGCAGTTGAGGTAGTGCTAGAAGATATGAATATAGATAATTTAGTAGTTGATGTCGATATTGATAAGGACGATTATGTTATTTCAGAAATCGATATTGCGTTCGAAGGTAAGGGAAAACAAGCAGACGCGCTTACTATAGCGCAAACAGTGGAATATCAACTTTTTGACCATAATCAAGTAGAGGAATTAGCTATTCCTTATGAAAAAACAGAAAAAGCTGTTACTTTTATGGAATACATACAGGGTCAAACGGAAGTAGCACAAGAGGAAAGAGAAAAGGAAGCAATTGAAAATGAAAAGAAATCACTCGGTCATACGCATGGTAACCTTATGAACGGTGGACGTTGGGCTACGGATGGGGAATGGATCTATTATTCGATATTTAGTGATGGACTTTTTCGCATGAGTATGGACGGGACACAAAGACATCGGATAACTGAAAGTGAAGCAACCCACATTAATATTGTGGATGATACATTGTTTTTTATTGATAAAAGTAATGAGAATAAGCTGAGTAAAATAAATAAAGGCGGAACAGCAAAAGAATTTATAAATGATGTATCTGCTAAACATTTAATTGCGACGAAAGAGTGGTTATATTTCATTGAATTGGATGAGTATTATCATTACCCATTATGGCGAGAAAAACATGATGGCTCTTATGGAGAAAAGGTTGTAAATAAAGCGAGCGACTTTATGTTAAATGGAGATAATATGATTTATACCAAAAATTCGGATTCATTGTTGTATTTTCGTGATCTCCAAGAAGATATATATGAGCACACAGAGGAAGAATTTTTCGAATTAGAATCCCCTCATTATCTTATGAAAGATGAATGGCTATACTTTGAACATTGGAAAGCTGACAATAAAATTTATCGAAAAAATATCGAAACAGGAGATACGGAACCATTAACAGTAAATAGCAGCTATAGTTTTAATATGAGTGATAACTATATATTCTATGTCAATGACAATGATAATTTTAGCCTATACCGATATGACCTTTCATCTCAAGAAGAAAAAAAGCTAGTAGATGGTGAAGTACATTATATTCATATTATAGAGGATGAACTATTTTTTGCCCACATGCCGGGACCTAATGCAATAGATTGGTACCGAATGTCATTTGACGGGGAACAACAAGAAAAAATACAATAAAAAGATATAGGAACTAGAAAAAAAGAGGTGTTAATCATGCAATATGATTCGATTATAGTTGGAGCAGGCTCGATGGGAATGGCAGCAGGTTATTATCTAGCCAAACAAGGAAAGAACATTTTATTAATAGATGCAGGAGATCCACCACATACAGAAGGTTCCCATCACGGAGAAACGAGAATAATCCGGCATGCATATGGTGAAGGGGAAAGTTATGTCGAAATGGCTTTGCGTGCTCAATCGTTATGGGAGGAGCTGCAGGCAGAAACCGATCGGAATATATTTGTGCCAACAGGTGTGCTCAATATTGGTAAGGAAGATTCTGCTTTTATTCAAAATGTACGAAATAGTGCTCTAAATTATCAATTAGATGTTGAAACTCTAACAGCAGCAGATATTAATTCAAAATGGCCAGGATTTGCTATTCCAGAAGGATTAATGGGCTGTTATGAAGTAAACTCTGGTGTGTTAATGAGTGAAAATATTATCAAGACATATCGAGAGCTAGCAATTAAGCATGGCGCTGTCCTAAAAGTAAATGAACCAGTAACAAATATTGTGATGGAGGAAAATCAGGTTACGGTTACGACAGAGAAACAAAGTTACAAGGGAGCAACATTAATTTTAACACCTGGAGCATATGCAAAGCAGGCCCTTGCTAATCTTGGTTTAGATTTACCGCTAGAAACAGTGCGTAAGACTTTTTCATGGTTTGCAGCAAATGAGGAATTGTATGCAGACGACCATTTTCCTGCTTTTAGTTTTGCTTTAGATCATGCTACCTATTATGGTTTTCCAAGTGTTGAAGGAGCAGGTGTTAAAATCGGCAGGCATGATGGTGGTGTGAATCGGGATATCCATAAACCAATTGAGCCGTTTGGAACATATACCGAAGACAAACAGGATGTCTCGATGGTGGCAGATCATTATTTTTCCAAAATTGATGATCACAAGGTGGGAAAGGTTTGTACCTATACGAATACACCAGATGGGGATTTTATCATCGACTGTCATCCTGATTATCAGCATGTTGTATTTGCTTGTGGTTTTTCGGGGCATGGATACAAATTTAGTAGTGTTATCGGAGAGTCTCTAGCCAAACTTGTAACCGAGGAACAACCGTTAGTCGATATTACGCCATTTGCTAATGAACGGTTTTTAACTGAGTGACAGATACGAATCTATCTTTATATGATAAGGAAACTAGAGTTGGATTGAATGGAATTCATAGTGATTATAATAGGTTTGTTCATTTTGTTGTTCACGGTAGATAAAATAAGGATACGATATTTTTGGGTCGAACAGAGAAAAGCTTCAGAAACAACTGGGTAAAAGTCGCTTGATGTAGTGTTAGTTATATTTTACAAGGTGTAATTCTGGAATGAAGTATATAAAAAACCGATAGCTGCTGATGGCTATCGGTACTATATTTATCTCATTAGCAAATAAATATTACGCTTGATCGTATTAAGCTAAATGTAATTGATAATGATAAAATTGTGAATCCCGTAGATATCCATTTTTTTTATATAGTCTTTGAGCAGAGTAATTATCTGGTGCAGTGCTTAAAGTAATACTATTAGCACCCGTTTCAATAGCGTAATCTTTTGCTTTATGTAAAAGCATTTCTCCTATTCCTAATTTTCTACTTTTTGCATCCACGTATAAATCATTTAATATCCATTCTTTTTTCATAGAGATCGATGAAAATGTAGGATATAGTTGAGTAAAACCTACATACTTTTCATTGTCTTTAGCAACAAATATAACAGAATCTTTGTTTTGTAAACGTTTTTCTATGTATGATTTAGCACTTTCTATATCTGATGAATGCTGGTAAAACACGCGGTACAAATTAAATAAATACGACACACCCTCTAAATCTTCTTTCTTAGCTTGATATATTTCCACTAATTTTTCTCCTTCCTATATTTTTGTTTGTAAAAAAGACAGTGTAGACTAATAATCAGTCCATTTGCCACAGTTACTAATATTTTTCTACAACTTCATTCTATTTTAACATATTTTTTCCAGACGCCATCTAGAAGAACCTCAACAATATGCTCCAATTATTAGAATGTATCGTGTTTATCACGTTGTTAACCTTCTGTAAAAACCGCACTGATAATAGTCTCACTTTATGCTACTTCAACGAATAATTTATCAAACCACTCTTTCCAATTGCCTATCTTAAAAGCTAGCGAAGTTAATAGCTTGAAAGATTAGGCAAAATTCAATAAAGTGACACCGGTATTAATTTATGTTTTCATATCCTTATAAGGTTATAAATTGCACGCAATATAATGAAGTACTTTCCATAATTTCTTGATAAAGGATGATATAAAATGGGACATGTATGCGGAAAGACATATAACTGCGAAAAAGAATTAACTCTTGCAGTTATCGGTGGTAAATGGAAAATATTGATATTGTGGCATTTAGGTAAAGAAGGAACCAAACGTTTTAGCGAACTTAAATCGCTAATGCCGGGTATCACACAAAGAATGTTAGTCAATCAATTAAGAGAGTTAGAAGAGGATCGGATTATTCACAGGGAAGTTTACCCAGTAGTCCCACCAAAAGTGGAATATTCTTTAACCAACCATGGCCAAACTTTGATGCCTATACTTGATTCATTATACGAGTGGGGTAAAAATTATATGGAGGTTGCATTAGAGGATCGAGACGATATAAAGATATTAGAAAATTCCTAAGGAAAACATCTGTCATGATTTATCATGACAGATGTTTTTTTATAAGGGCAAAATGTATATAACCCTTGGTATCACAACTTTTATATAAAGTAAATTGGAAAAGGTTGTTGTAAAAGGCAAGGTTAGTTATTCAGATGTTTTTTCACTTTGTAAAAATAGCTACTGCAAATCAACGGATACGGCTGATCTTTTCGCTCATTGGCTAGCTTTAATTTAAGTACCAAAAATTACACGCATGAAATTAAAATGGTACTAAATAGTCAATTAAGTACCAAAAATAGAAATAGTTACATCAAAATGGTACTTAAAACAGGTTTTAGTACCAAAATGAACCTTCCTGAACACTAAATTGGTACTAAATCATAAAACACCCAACACCTTCTTGTTTAATACCTCAAGTGTATGTATATCTAAGAAGTTTCAGTTTTCGTTCTCACGGTTCTAAAGTCTGTAAGAGCCCCACTTCAAGCTTCAAGTAATACAAAGATAATTTTCAGGTATAACAAAGACGATTACAATCTGATAAGTCAAAACCTCCAGTATCATGATCTCACTTTATAGATACTTAGTGAATTTTTTGTAACTATATGAGATTAAAGTGCGTACTTCCGCTTCTTTACATGTCATTTTACAATAGAGATGTATCAGAAATTACAATAGTAGGAGTGAAGAAAATGGAACTTCAATTAGCATTAGATTTAGTTAACATTCCGGAAGGTAAAGAAGTTGTAAATGAGGTACAAGACCATATCGATATCGTAGAAATCGGTACACCTGTTGTGATAAACGAAGGATTAAAAGCTGTGAAGGAAATGAAAGATGCATTCCCACATTTAAAAGTATTAGCTGACTTGAAAATTATGGATGCTGGTGCCTATGAGGTGATGAAGGCTTCTGAGGCAGGAGCAGATATTGTAACGGTGCTTGGTGCGACAGATGATGCAACCATTAAGGGAGCTGTTGAAGAAGCGAGAAAGCATGGCACCAAAATTCTTGTCGATATGATTAATGTAAAAGATCTTGAGCAACGCGCCAAAGAAGTAGATAATCTAGGTGTTGATTATATTTGTGTTCATACAGGATATGACTTACAAGCTGAGGGAGAGAATCCATTTGAGCAGCTTGAAGCGATTAAGGCTGTTGTGAAAAATGCGAAAACTGCCGTTGCAGGAGGCATTAAATTAGCTACGGTTCCAGAAGTTGTCCAATCACAACCTGATCTTGTCATTGTAGGTGGTGGCATTACAGGCCAAGATGATAAAAAAGCTGTAGCATCTGAGATAAAAGAAGTTATAGATAAAGAGAAGATTGGTTAAAAGGAGGAGTCTATAATGCAGACTACTCAATACATGTTAACAGTTATCGATGAACTGAAGCGTACAGCAAATCTCACAAAAGATGAAGAAGCAGAACAGCTATTGGATGCAATGACGCGAGCTCATAAAATATTTGTTGCTGGTACAGGAAGATCAGGGTTTATGGGAAAATCATTTGCCATGAGATTAATGCACATGAATCTAGAGGTCTATGTTGTCGGTGAGACGGTAACACCAAGCATAGAAAAAAATGATTTGTTGATTATAGGTTCTGGATCAGGAGAAACGAAAAGTTTACTAGCAATGGCTGAAGAAGCGAATAGCATTGGTGCAACTGTAGCAGTTGTTACAACATCTACTGAATCTAGTATTGGTAGCTTGGCGAACATTTCTGTGAAAATTCCTGCTAAAGCAAAGGCAGATAATGAGGGAAAGCACGATACGATTCAACCAATGGGTTCGTTATTTGAACAATCTTTATTACTATTCTATGATTCATTGATATTAAAATTGATGAAGAACAAAGAATTACAAGGTAGTTCGATGTATACGCAACACGCTAACTTAGAGTAGCTATTGAAAGGGCGAGCCAAAAGACGAGATCATATTCCTTTGGCCGTCCTTTTTTACATGTTATGTTTAAGAATTAAAACCATAATAAAACCTTTATTTCAGCTCTTTCTATTAATCAACTAATGAAGAGAAGCACCTTAAAATGTGTCTTACCCTCCACTTATGGAATTCTCTAAATTTCGTTTATCATCATATCGTTTTCAAATAATTCCACACCGCATTCGTAAATAACTGTACCTGCGTGACCATAGTTGTCCCCTCAAATAATTGAAGAAATGGTTTCAGCAGTTTCTTGACAACAATCTTCCGTACACGTTCACTTTCTAATTCACTAACGATCACGTCAAAAAGATCCTGCTGCTCTTCATTAAAATCATGTTGCGCTTGCAATTGCTCTGCCATTTCCATTACCTCGGATTTCGTTACCACTTTTTTATGGACATTTCTATGAAGTAAGTCAATTGCATAATTGTTTAAAAAACTACTATTTTTCTTTTGCATCTCTGGTATAAGTACTTCTACATAAGACAAAATAGTTTCGATTAATTCATGTAAGGAAAATTGGCTGTTTGTAAGATTTAATGTAAATAGCATATACTGCAGCATGCCAAAATACAATACCGTTGCCTCTGTCGCATATTCTCGAATATCTTCTCCGATAACATCAACGAGACGATTCGCTAGCCATTCCATTTCGATCACTCGATGCTGCAACACTAGTTTTTTTAAATCTGCTTGATCAGAAGATAGAATATTTTCAAATAGCGTCCTTAAATTTTTTTCCTCATTCAGCTTCATGATGATAGTAATTTGTTCAATTAACACTTCTCGATCTTGTGGGTCTTTTCCAATTTGTATGGCAACTCTTTGTTGGCTTGCATCATAGCGAATGTTTTCTAATATTTCAGCAATACAATCATTTTTAGAAGAGAAATAATTGTAAAATGTACCTTTAGATATGTCGGCTTTGTCTATAATTTCTTGGATGGATGTCTGTTGAAAACCTTTTTCGATAAACAAGTTTAAAGCAATGTCTGCTACCTTTCTTTTACGCTCGTTCATAATATCCTCCTGTCCTCTATATGGAATAGTATACGTTTCTTAACCCATAAAAACAATATTTTTATACTTTTGGTACAAAAATATTGCAAAAATTGAACTGTAGGTATAAAATATTCAAGTACTAAATATACTAAGTAAAGATAAGAAGGGAAAAATTATGAATACACAAATAAATAAGACACCATATTTAATGATCAGTATTTTGTTTATCGGTGCTTTCGTCTCGTTTCTAAATAATTCATTATTAAATGTAGCACTGCCATCGATTATGGTTGATTTAGGAATTAAAGACTATTCAACGGTACAATGGCTTGCGACAGGTTACATGCTTGTTAGTGGAGTATTAATACCAGCATCAGCATTTTTAATTACACGTTTTTCAAACCGTAGCTTATTTATTACTGCAATGACAATATTTACGTTAGGTACAGCACTAGCGGCTTTTGCACCTAACTTTGGAATTTTGTTAACTGGACGTATGGTTCAAGCTGTAGGTTCTTCTGTAATGGGACCATTATTAATGAACATCATGTTAGTAAGTTTTCCGCGTGAGAAACGTGGTGCAGCAATGGGTATTTTTGGTATGGTGATGATCGCCGCACCAGCCATTGGACCAACATTATCAGGGTATATTGTTGAATACCATGATTGGCGATTACTTTTTGAAATGATTTTGCCATTAGCTATTATCAGTTTAGGGCTGGCGATTTGGAAGTTCCAAAATGTTATGGAGCAAAATAAAGAAGCCACACTTGATTATTTATCGCTTGTATTATCCAGTCTCGGTTTTGGTGGCGTACTATATGGAGTAAGTAATGCAAGCTCACAAGGTTGGGATGATACGATCGTGTTAACAACATTGATCGTAGGTGGTATTGCGTTAATCTTATTTGTGATACGTCAATTAAAATTGAAGGAACCATTGTTAGATTTACGTCCATATAAGTATCCTATGTTCGCACTCGCATCAATCATTATGATTGTTAATGCAGTTGCTATGTTCTCAGGTATGATTTTAACACCTGCTTACGTTCAGGATGTTCGGGGTATTTCGCCACTACAGTCTGGCTTAATGTTACTTCCAGGTGCGATTATTATGGGGATCATGTCTCCTATTACAGGAAGGCTTTTTGATAAATTCGGTCCACGTATTTTAGCGATTGTTGGACTGACTGTTACAGGGGTATCAACTTATTTGTTGGCACATGTACAAATTGATTCAACCTATACGTATATTGTTCTAGTTTATTCTTTAAGGATGTTTGGTATGGCGATGGTAATGATGCCAATCATGACAAATGGTTTGAATCAGTTACCAACATCGTTAAACCCACATGGTACTGCGATAAACAATACGGCACAGCAAGTATCAGGATCAATCGGAACTGCTGTTATGGTAACCATTATGAACTCTGTAGCGACTTCAGAGGGTGAAAAATTAATGAGTGGAGTTGATCCAACTACATTAACAGAAGCTTCAACAGCTTCCATGACTCAACAAGCTTTACTCAGTGGAATCCAGTATTCCTTTTATGTAGCACTAGGCATCAATATCGTCGCGCTCGTACTTTCCTTATTTATGAAACGAGTGGATACAAGTGATAAAGCGGTACGAGAAATAGAGAAGCAAGAAACAAGCACGTTAGAACCAGCAATAGAATAATAACTGAAAGGCGTAGTACCTACATTTTCATCTGTGGGCACTGCGCCTGTTTAGATAATGAGAATTGTTAAGTTGCCAGAAAAGTAGCCGAAGTTGCCAGTAAAATCGAAAAGTAGCCGAAGTTGCCAGTAAAACCTAGTAAATAGTCGAGCAACTTTCCACATCTTCAAAAGGTACTACCTTATAACAAATTATAGGACCGTCAGTTATGTTGCGCCGATTCTTGGTAGCTCACTATTCCTTTATTCGAGCGAATGCAATTTTTTAATAGGTATTTTCAAATTATTTTACAATTAATAGTTGTAAAATAATTATTTTTTGTGTATATTGTATATAAAGTATATATACAATATTATTAGTGAGGTTTTTTGCATGCAAATAATAATTTCGAATAATTCAAAAGAACCAATTTACGAGCAAATATATGCTCAAATAAAGACACATATTTTGAAGGGTGAATTGCAAGTAGGACAACCGTTACCATCCATGCGTCAATTAGCAAAGGATTTAGATATAAGTGTGATTACGACAAAACGTGCCTACGAAGAATTGGAGAAGAATGGATTTATTTATTCCATTGTGGGAAAAGGATCGTTTGTTTCAGAGCAGAATAATGAAATGATTAAAGAAAGAAAAATGCAAGTCATTGAAGAACAATTAACGGCTGCTATTCAAAATAGTAAAGAAATAGGTGTAAGTCGTACAGAACTTATAGAGTTGCTCACCATGTTATACAGGGAGGAAGAATAATGGAAAATGTAATAGAATTACAAAATGTCAATAAATCTTTTAAAGGTTTTCAATTAAAAGATTTTTCTATGACGGTTAAAAAAGGGTTTGTAACGGGTTTTATTGGTGGAAATGGTGTAGGGAAATCAACAACTATTAAGCTGATTATGAACCTACTACAGCCTGATAGTGGAGCGATTTCGATATTTGGATTGAATTATAAGCAACATGAGAAAGAAATTAAACAGCGAATTGGTTTTGTTTTCGATGATAATATCTTTTATGAGCATTTAACATTGACAGAAATGAAACGAATAATAAAACTTGCCTACTCTAATTGGGATGACAACCTTTTTCGGTATTATGTCGAACAATTTGAACTACCATTAAATAAAAAGATTAAAACATTTTCAAAAGGAATGATGATGAAGGCTTCGTTAACAATAGCTTTATCCCACCATGCAGAGTTAATTGTCATGGATGAGCCTACATCTGGCCTGGACCCAGTTTTTCGCAGAGAGTTTTTAGATGTATTGCATCGTTTAATGGAAAATGAGGATAAGACGATCTTTTTCTCCACTCATATTACAACAGACTTAGACAGTATTGCAGACTACATTACATTTATTGATAAAGGTCAACATATATTTACGAAAGAATCGACGCAAATTGAAGAAGAGTATGCGATTGTTAAAGGAGAAAGAGAACTGTTAGATGCTGATACGAAAAAGGAATTCATCTCCATTCGTAAGTCAAATCACGGTTTTGAGGCGTTAACAGCAAATAAAAAACGTGTAGAAGAAGTGTTTGGTCAAATGGTTTTGACTGAAAAACCATCGCTTGAAGATATTATGTTCTATACGAAAAAAGGAGCGGAGTGGCATGTTTAATTTAGTGTGGAAGGATTTGGTTATGCAAAGGAAAGGGGTCATCATATTGTTGCCTGCTTTATTCGGTTATATAGTGTTTAATCCAACATACACTTTTTTAGGGTTCGTATTTAGCGTTGTCGTTATACAGGATGTTTTTGCTAAGGATGAGCATTCATCCATCAATAAGTTACTTAATTCGCTTCCATATACACGGAGAGAAATCGTCAGTTCCAAATATATAGGAGCTATTATTTTCACTTTGTTAGTAGCTTTAGCAATGATTATTGGAGGTGCGCTAATTCACAGGGAAATACCTGCTTGGAAAGAAATCATGTTAATGGTTAGTCTATCGCTACTAGCTGTTTCATTCATTTTTCCATTTTCATATAAATTCAAATCGCAATATATCTTAAAAGCTTTTCTAGTTCTTTTTGTTGTTTATTTGCTAGTTATGAGTATTTTTATCCATAATTTGAATGATATTTTAAGAGAATTTGTACAAACGATCTTAACCTTGCAAGATCCTTCTGTGTTTTTAGTGATGATATTGTCTATTATGGTGCTATATATCTTTTCATGGTTACTTTCGATTCGCATTTATAGAAATAAAGTATTTTAAAATAGGAGGTGTACTACGATGCGGTGGGGCGTTTTATTAATAGCTGGATGGGCAACGATAACTGGTGGGCTGTTTCTAGGATCGTTAACAGGAACGGTTGTAGCTGAACAGTTTGGTTTTACTAGAAATTATCGGTTATTGACGCAAGGTCTTGTCATGACAGGAGTCGTTGTCCCAATTATTTTATGTTTGTATCAATATTTCTACCGAATAACAGGTATTAAGCCAAAGAAAGCAATGTATAATTGGAAGAAAACTTATCACTTTTTTACTGGGCTGTTGCTAGCTATTGGTTTAGCTTTTTTGGGTATTTTCCTTGCCACCTCTTTTGGCTGGATCTCGATAGAAAAATGGCATACCCCCGATCAATGGCTGATGGCACTACTTGTTAATATAGGTATTGCCTTTTTATATGAGGCATTACCAGAAGAACTCGCTTTGCGTGGTTTTTTGTTTGATGTTTTACGTCATCGTTTTGCTACTTGGGCTGCCGTTCTATTACAAACACTGTTATTCCTTTCTGTTCCATTAACCACAACATTACTACAAGTACTGATTGGGCTGGCACCTGGGAATAATATTAATGGTGGATATATTATGCTGATCCTTTTGTTCGGTATTTGTTTGCAGTTACTGCGTCTCTGGACGGGAAGCTTGTGGACAGCAATAGGTTTTCATTTAGGATACTTAGAGATCACACGATTTGTCGTTAATAATAATTATTACGGTTCGTCGATTTTAAGTTATCAAGAATCTTTTCCTGGATTAGGTGTTTTATTTATATCGCTCGGAATGATAGTAGTTGGTGGTATTGTAGTTTCTCTTTTCATTTTAGGTATGAAGCGGTTGTTGCAAAAAAATTAGGTTATGGTTGCTGAAGTCTCCCTTTTGTGAGTGATCTCTTTTTGGTTATTTGATGAACTACAAACTGGTAGTTATCTGTTATTTTTACAATAAACATCTATAAGTAAAAATACTAGACATGAACGTGAGAATTTATTAATATGATCCTTTCGGTAGAATAGCAGGGGGGATTATATGAATCCATCAAAAAAATCATGGGTACTTACTTTTTTTATGATTTCAACGTTTGCTGTTGGCATGACAGAATATGTGGTAACAGGATTGTTAACCCAATTTGCTAGAGATCTAGATGTAGCGGTATCCACTACAGGATTGTTACTAAGTGTTTATGCCATCAGTGTAGCTATATTTGGTCCGATACTTCGGATGTTGACGATTAAAATATCACCTCGACCTTTGTTACTGGCACTAATGGTAGTATTTATTATTAGTAATGTAATGGCTGCATTGGCCCCTAACTTTGAAATACTATTGCTCTCGCGGTTATGCTCTGCAGCAATGCATGCTCCATTTTTTGGAATTGCCATGTCCGTAGCTATTTCGATATCTCCACCAGGTAAGGGGCCACAGGCGATTGCTTTGGTTCAAGGAGGATTAACAATCGCCGTCATGCTTGGTGTTCCGTTTGGCTCCTTTCTGGGTGGTATGTTTCATTGGCGCTATGTATTTTGGTTTATTGTTATCATGGGAATCATAGCACTTATTGGTATGCTCTTTACCACTCCTAATGTCAAATCAGACGTGCCACCAATATTGAAAAACGAGTTAAAGGTAGTAAAAAACAAAAGTGTTATGCTTGTAGTTGCAATCATTGTTTTCGGTTTTTCAGGTGTCTTCACGGCATACACCTTTCAAGAACCTATGTTGCGAGATATCGCTGGTTTTGACGTTACAAGAATAACCATCGCGTTATTGTTTTTTGGGGTTGGAGCGGTTATCGGAAATTTCGTGTCTGGAAGAGTGTCACCAGAACAACTTACCAATCGATTGATACAAGCGTTATTGGTATTAGCTGTTGTATTAGCGTTATTTACATTCTTGATTCCGTATGCACCGTTTGCTTTTGTCATGGCATTTTTATTCGGAATCGGAACGTTCGGTACAACACCTTTATTAAACTCAAAAATTATCCTCGGTGCAAAAGAGGCACCGGCATTGTCAGGAACTATAGCAGCTGCTGTGTTTAATTTGGCCAATAGTCTCGGTGCTACATTTGGAACATTACTGCTAAGTAGTGGTATTAGCTATCGTGGTATAACATTAACAGCTTCAGGGATGATCTTCTTTGGCTTAGTTCTTGCTCTATTAACCAATCGTAGGGAAGATAAATCCCTCTATCAAGTGGAAAAACATGAGAACATATGAGAAGAAGAACCCAGTGACACCTTACGGGGTTCTTCATCATATCGTTTGCAAATAATTTCACATTCCGTTCTTATATATTGGTAATGTCCTATCTATAAAAGCACTGTTGTCTACACTAAAAAAGATTCCGATCAGCCTTCTTTCATGACCGGAATCTTTTAGTTGAATGATCAGTTTTACATCTAATCTTGTTCATGTTGGTAAGCTTTTCTTATCCCGTCTATTGTCTTTCCTTTAAAAGTTGCCTTATCAACAATCTCCCACTCATCTTTTTCTGTTAATTGATAAATATGGTTTGTGCCATTAAATTCTTTGTATATGATATATGCTTCTTGTTCATTTGCCTTGTTTATAAAGGCAGTGGGCTCAATCATTTCATCATCTGTTTGGGGAAGCGAACGATAAAAGCTGCTGGAAAATTCTCCGCCAAATACAGTCACTGCTGCAAGTTGATATTGTGCAGGGTCAATGGAAACGTAATTAGCCCACTCATCCTCAAGCACATTCCAAGCGTATGTTTGAAAATCGATTTTCCTTAGAGAATGATCTTTATTTAGATTGGTTGTATCTTTTTTTATCGCTACAATATTCTTAGGTGCTAGATCAACAGTTATAGCTAAGTCTGACAGTTGTTCTTGCTCCATATCCGTAATCAAAGTAGGAATAATCGTGATTTCTTCTATTCCTTTTATTGGTTCAAAGGCTCCCCGTAATTGTACAATATCTTTATTAAAAGGTGATAAGTGGAGTCGCTTCTTTTCTTTGCTATCTATTTTCTCGAGCTTTTCCCCGTCATAGTAGATCTCAAGGTCCAATTTATCTTCTCCATACAAAGGTGTAGTAATTTCCGCATCGATGACGATTGTACTTGGAGTTGTTGTAAGTTCATTAATAGCAAACTGGTAGTCATCAATCTCGCTAGTTTGATTAGGTTCATAGATAGCAATCGTATTATTTCGCTCTATGGGCATGTTGAAGCTCCACTCTCCTGATGTCCATAATACCTCTGAAAATGTTAGTTGAGCAGTAAACTTTTCGGGTAAGGGTTGATCCACACTGATTAACCCAAGTAGCGAATCACCTTCACGGTGCCAATTTTCATCAAGATTGGAAACGGGTTGTTGATCAATAGTAAGTTGATATGCCGAACGAAAAATTTCTTGAAAGCTGTCAATCTCCTTTTCTGTTTTTTTAGAAAGATCAATGACATAGCCGATCGCAAAACGATTGTAATCATAATAAATATCGGTTACAGTAATTGAAATTCCTTGATCAGTCACGGTTTCTCCGATTTCGGTTGTCATATTGTTACGACTAACATATTCCAAGCCAATATCATAATGACTTAATACCGAACCAATTCCAGGTATTTGCTGCAAAACACTCGCAACAACAGGGGAGAAGTAGGCAGAGCCAACTAGAGAGCAAAATAAAGTAGCTGCGATGACAATACTAATAAGTGCTTTATTTCGTAATGGAATAGTTTTTCTTGGTGTATTTTTAATAGCATTAGAAATAACTGTTTCTAATTCTTCATCTGGAACCGGGATCTTCTCAACCTTTTTATGAAATTGGTTAATCTCGTTATTCATTTGCACAATCCTCCTTTTGAAATTTTTGCCGTAGTCGCAGTAGCGTTCTATGCAGTGTTGATTTAACTGTGCCTTCAGGACATCCAATGATGATGGCAATTTCACGATCTCGATACCCTTCGAAATATTTTAAAATTATAATAGATTTTTGTTTTTCATCTAATTCGTCAAGCAAATTATATAAATCTATTTGTTGATCAAGATCAACAGGCTTGTCTGCTATTGCTTCCATTTGTTCGTGTATAATGGGGGTAACTTTGCGATGTTTGCGAATATAATCGATAGCAGCATGGATAACAATTTGTTTCAGCCAAGCAGATACTTGTGCACTATCACGTATGGTATGCATAGAAATAAAAGCTTTAAAAACAGCTTCTTGAACAATCTCTAACGCATCGGCTTGATTTTTTACATATAAATAAGCAATCTGATACATTTTAGTTCGTTCTGTTTGGAGGATGTTTTCCAATGCTTTTTTGTTACCTTTTTTAGCTTTTTGTACATCTTTTTTTGTATACATGTTGACCTCCTTTCGCAAACATGACGGATGAGTTATGCAAATCGTTCCATTTTGTTATGATTAATTTCACTATACATTAAATTAAAGTTATATGATGTCTTCTAACAAGTGTAAAAAATGAAACAACTGACATCATTAAAGAAACTTATCCTAATGACTTAAGTGTGACCTCCATCTTTTCATCTGAAGAGGAAGGTTTTTCTTACTCTTTGTATGAAGAAGTAGAAGCTGATCCAAGTATAGAAGCCTATTATTATACAAATGAAGTTGTTTTTCTTATATTAAATCTTCCTCGTAATCAGGGTGAATTATCAGAAGTCATATTAGGTATCACTGGAACAGATATTCAATATAGTTTTGATTCTGGAGATGTGAGGACAAATTTATCTTCTGCAAATGAGATGAGCGACAATGGGGTGATGCTTACCGAAGAAACGGCTAATAAGCTTGGGTATATTTTGGGAGACACAATCGTTGTAAATGTGTCAGACAATTTAACTGTATTAGATGAAAGAGAGTTTGCTATCGAAGGAATTATAACGAACGCAGATCATATCAATGATAAATATCGTTTGTTTACAACAAAGGAAAATATGGACACCATGTTTGGTATAGATACACTATACAGAGTTGAAATGAATATCCGTAATGATGAAGAAGTGGAAACGGTGGAATCAATTAAATCTTTACTTGAGGATCCCAGATATAACCATACGATGCTGTACGATCGTGCCAAAGAATTAGCAGATTTAGAAGAACAGTTTCTTCAGAGAGTTTTCATCTTATATTTAGCAGTTGGTATAATGATTGTAATTACGATGATTGGTTTAATAAATAGTTCGGCAAGTAGTATAAAAGAAAGATTAGAGGAGCTTAGTATGCTACGAGTACTTGGGAGTACAAAGAAAAGGCTAATCGCATTGTTATTATTGGAAGGCGCTTTGTTAACAGGAGCAGTTGGTATTCTGGCAGTAGGATTTTCTACTATATCAGCCTATTGTTTTATGGAAAACTTGAACGCTAATACGTTCGCCACATTACCTTATCTCCTAATTGGTTTGGTTGTTACTTCTCCTCTTATTGGTGCTGGAGCAGTATTATTTCCTGCACTATGGGCAACCAAGCAGGATCTGATGAAGGAATTACACTGATAAAAATAATAAATATGATCTCATAAAATATCGAATGGAAGGGCCATTACTAGTCGCTGTTGCAGATGATGAATCTATCATGACAGAGTCTCATGAATACTACGTTGATATTGAAATAAAGGGTGAATTAACAAGAGGATATAGCCTTGTTGATGTGAATAACAAACTGGACCAAAAGCCAAATGTCCGTGTTTGTGAAGCAATAGATCGTGACAAATTTAAAGAAGATTTGTTGATAAGTATGAATAGCCATTAAATAAAGTGAGACTATGGTGTATGGGAAGTAAAATACCCACGGATCATAGTCTTACTTTATTGCTACCATTATTTCATAAGGGAATTGACAATAGTTCATATAAATACCATACTTCAAATATAGTAATTCTCTGTTTTTATATTTCGTCATGATAATTTAGCAAACATAGGAGATTAGACATGAAAAAAATAAAGCGTTTACCTTTGGATAAATGGAAAATAAATAAGCTGAGGAGTAGGTTTCTTTTTGTACTCATTCTTTTATCAATACCGCCTATTTTTTTAGTAGGAGCAATTGCATATAATATCTCAGCAAATTCGATCGTCGAAAATTATACGAATTATTATAATGAACAGTTAAAAACATTTAATGAGCGGGTCGATTATGTGTTTAACAGTATTATTAAGATGAATCGCTATATCCTATCAAACTCAGATTTGCAGCAACTATTAACAAAAATCGGACTAGATGAGAATGAAAGGGTTGCTGCCTATGAGCTCCAGACCATTATTTCTGATTATATTGTTGAGCGAGAGTATATCGACTCTGTTTGTTTAGTTGATAATCAATATCGAGCTATCTGTAATGGTAGATCCGATAATTTAGGAATCTATGAAACAGATAATAAGGAAGTGATCGTACAACAATCTGAGTGGTTTGAACAAGCAGTATCGATGAGAGGACGAGAGGTGTTTTTTACATATAATGTGCTAGAACCTGAAGATGATCAATCTATTTCTACGGTAAAATGGTTGTTGAATCCCCAGGATAGGAATTTTGATGCAATGGGCTTTTTAATTATTAATTTTAATAAGTCATTGTTTCAAAATGAGAATGCCGTTGCTAAAGGACAAGAGTTCATTGTGACTGATGAACATGATGATCAAATGGAGATCGTGTATGCTAGTGATGATAAACTTGAGCAATATTTTAAGGAAAATAATAAAGATGCTATTAATAACATAATAGATGATGAAGGATTTATACAAAGTCAATTTCAAAATCGTACAACAGGATGGAACTTTATTCATATTATCCAAAAAGATGCTTTACTAAATGAATTACATTCGATCCGAAATATTACATTTCTGATTGCTTCTATTATTTCTATTGTAGCGATTATCTTATCAATTTTATTGTCAAAAACAATAACAAATCCGCTTAAGAAACTAAAAGTAATGATGATTCGGTGGTCGAAAGGAGAATTTGGCTTCTCTGAAAAATTTCCAAACGATGAAGTTGGACAAATAGGTGAAACCTTTAAAGAAATGGCAATTGACAATAAAGAGTTGATGGAAAATTTGAAACAACTTGAAGTAAGAGAGCGTGAGGCAGAACTAAGAGTGTTACAAGCGCATATAAATCCACACTTTCTCTATAATACGTTAGATTCTATTTATTGGATGGCTGTTATTAATCAGCAAAGTGAAATAGAAAAGATGTCTGTAGCGTTATCTGAAAGTTTTAAAATTATATTAAGTAAAGGAAAGACTGAGATCCCAATTCGTGAAGAGTTAAAGCATATCGACTACTACATGACGATCCAAAACATTCGTTATAATAATCGGTTTGACTATATTAGTGAGATTAATCCGGAGATAAACGATATACCTATATTAAAATTGCTTCTTCAACCATTAGTCGAGAATTCGATTTATCATGGTCTAGAGAAAAAAGTAGGGCCAGGCACCATTATTATAAAAGGAAGACACTATCATGACATGATTGAATTTGTAATTGCAGATAATGGTGTTGGAATTAAGGATAAAAAGGCTATTTATCAAGGTTACGGTTTAAATAATATAAAAGAGAGATTAAAATTATATTATGGTACATCTAGCTCATTTAAAATGAAAAGTTTGGCAGGCAAGGGAACGGTTGTGAAAATTAGGTACAATCCTAATGATAAAGGGGTTTATAAAGATGAAAGCAATCATAATAGATGATGAATTTATCGTATTAGAAGGTATGAAGAAAATGATTGACTGGTCTAGTTATGGGATAGAGATTGTGGGAACAGCAGATAATGGAGATGATGGCCTATCGTTGTTTGAAAAGCATCAACCAAATATTGTGTTTACTGATATTCGAATGCCAGGGAAAGACGGGTTAACCTTGGTAAAAGAAATATTACAACAATCTCCTGATGTGTTATGTATTGTCTTTAGCGGATTCAATGAATTCGAATATGTTCGCAGTGCACTTAAATTAGGGGTCATTGATTATTTGGAAAAGCCCATTACGATTCCAACAATCAAGGAAACACTTGATAAAATTTTAGATCATGTGCAAAAGCAACAAGAAATAGTTGAATTGAAAGAAAATGCAAACCAAACTGAACAAATCAAATTGGAAAAGATCACGATGGATCTATTGTTCCAAAATCCTAATAGTTTTGAAAATTGGCAAAGTCAACTAGCTGAAGACAGCCAGAAGGTGGTCGGTGTGATGGCCATCGTCCATGACTCTAGATCACTTCGATTACCAACACGTTCAGACAGTTACCTTGCTATCTCAATCAATACAGGGGTCAATAATATCCTTGTTGTTTACATGTATACCTCAGATACATCGATCATTTTAAAAGAGCTAAAAAATATTACGGTGGAAAAACAGGTTATTGGTATAGGAAATATGTGGAAAGATGTTGTAGAGTTACGTAAAAGCTATGAAGAAGCACTAAAAGCCTATAAATATGCTTTGTTTCGTCAGTTAAAAGGCATGCAATTATATGAAGAAATAAATAGAAATTCCAAATTATCAAAATATATTTCTGAAGAAGAGAAGGAAATTTTATATCATATTATTCTAGGTGATCATGAATTAGTCTATGAATCACTTGATAAACATTTTCAGGAGTTAGAACAAGAAACTTTGGAAACAAGTATATTAGAGGATGCCCTATTAAAATTATTTTATCTTTGTTTAGAAACACTGGAGGAGTCACAATATGATATCCAGAATAAGAATACGTTTCTTCCACAAACCGAATTACAAAATGTGAAGACAAAATCAGAATTAAGAGCTTGGATTTCGTCCAATATTGATTGGATCATTAATGCATCGGAAGAACACCAACGTGCTAAACAGAATCATTTGGTTGAGAAAGCATGTAAATATATCCATCGTCATTATAATCATAATATATCTTTGCAAGAAATTGCGGAAGAAGTTGGATTAAATCCTAATTATTTTAGTGCATTATTTAAAAATGTGATGGGTATGACCTATATAAAATATTTGACTCAATTACGAATGAAAATGGCAAAGCTGATGCTAAGACATGGTGATACCGTTGCAGAAGTTAGTCAAAACATTGGGTATGCAACATATAGACATTTTTCTGACACATTTAAAAGACAAACAGGTATCTCTCCTGGAAAATATAAGGAAGGTATATCTATTTAATGGTATACCTTCTTTTTATAATCAGCAAAGAAAGTATAAAAATAGGGTGCCTGTCTATCTCCGAGCGCCCAGAAACTAGGCGACTTCACGAATCGCCCTACGATGAATCATCACCGGTTCGTAAACTCACCGTGATTCCTTTATCTCAGTTGATTCGCTCCAGTCGCTACGTCTAAACAGGCGCTCTGCGCTTTTCTTATATAAAATCTTAAAAAAACAGACATTTTGCTGAAAAATAAAGCGATTACATTATCGTTTGATTGCGCTTACAATTGAGTTGTGATTATAAAAAGTGATTTGAAAGGGGTATTAGGATGAAATTGAAAGCAATACTTACAGTTACATTTGCACTAATGTTATTGATCATAGTCGGATGTAGTTCGAACAATGGAGCTAATGAAGATAATGAAAGTCAAGGAAATGCTAGTGATGATGTGCGTACTATAGATTTTATTACAGAGGATACACCAGATGTACAAGAGGCAAAACTTTTATCAGATTACGATGCTGAACGGCCAGACACAGATTTACAAATAGAAACAATCGAACAAAATAATATTTTACAACAAATATCTCTACTTGCAGCAAGTAATGATCTGCCAGAATTATTTAAATATGAATCCAATCAGCTTGGAGACTTGATTGATAATGGATCTGTATTAAACGTTGAAGAAGCATTTAACGAGTTAGGTATTGAAGATCAGTTAAATCCAGCCGCAGTAGATTTACTAAAACAACTTAGCGGTGATCGTGGATTATATGCATTGCCTGTTGAACTAAATATTGAAGGATTCTGGTACAATAAAGAAATTTTCGATGAGCAAGGATTGGAAGTTCCTGAAACTTGGGATGAGTTATTAGCGGCAAGTGAAACATTATTAGCTGCAGGTGTTCAGCCTTTCGCTGTAGCAGGTAAGGAAAGATGGCCGATTACAAGATTAATTAATGGTTATATTATCCGTTACTATGGAGCAAACGCGATGGAAGATGTGAGTAATGGAGATTTAAGCATAACGGACGAAGGATTTGTAGAGGCTGTTACCACGATACAAGATATGGGGCAAGCTGGTTATTTCGGCCAAGGTGTGAATACGATTGATGGGGACACAGCGTTAGATACATTCTTACAAGGGCAAGCAGCTATTTATTATAGCGGTAGTTGGGACGTAGCAAACTTTAATAACGAAGAAAGAAATCAAATCGGTATTGACAATATTGGTTTATTCAATGTGCCACTAGTAGAAGGCGGAGAAGGGAAACTTTCTGATTGGTCAATGAATGCCGGTCTAACGTTAAGTATTTCAGCGGAAAAATATGATGAACAGATGGCAGAATGGGTGAAGGAAGCATTCACTGGATATGGAGAAAGAGCGATGGAGGAAATGGGAATGGTGTCAGGTTTCACTGTAGAAAATATGCCAGAAGAAATTAGTCCATTAACAGAGTTAACGCTAGAAACAATTGATAAGGCTGAAAATGCTGCGCTTTGGTTTGAAGGAAGATTTAATGCAGATCAAAAATTAGTAGCAGAACAAAATGCACAACTATTAGTCAATGGAGATATGACACCTGAAGAATATTTAGAATCACTAGATGCAGAACTAACAGAGTGGTAGAGAAAGGGAGGTTAGATAACCTTCCTTTCTAAGTAATAAGATCTAACTGAATTTGAGGTGAATAGGATGCATAAGGTCTTAGGTGATCGCAAGGCAATATTATTATTTATTGCACCTGCATTAATCATATTTATGACACTGCTTTTTGTACCAATCATTTGGTCAAGTGTCTATACGTTTTTTGAAGGGTCATTAATTAAAGGTTTTGATTTTGCAGGCTTAAGTAATTATTTTGCGATATTTAATGATTCAGATTTTTATAACAGTTTATGGATCACCATTAAATTTACATTAGTAGTAACAACAGGCCAAGTTTTTTTAGGTTTAATGTTATCATTATTGTTCGTGTTCTATATCAAAAGAGCTTCTTTTTTAATTAGAACGCTAGTCTTTTTTCCGGTTGTTTTACCTACAGTGGCGATTGCACAATTATTCTCTAAACTATTTGAAATTGCACCAAATTACGGGTTAATCAATAGTTTATTAGCTGCTCTCGATATGGAGCAATTTATTGCACCATGGTTGGGACAGACAAGTACAGCATTTTGGATTTTATGTATTATGGAAATTTGGAAAGCTATGGGTTTCTATGCCGTTATTTTATATGCAGGACTAATGGATGTGCCGGAAGATGTCTTAGAAGCTGCTAAAATTGATGGAGCAAAAGGCTGGAAATTAACTCAATTTATCATCTTACCATTAATTAAGCCTATTCTGATTTCTTCTATTATTTTTAGTTTGAGTGGTACATTAAAAGTATTTGAGCAAGTTGTAGCCTTAACCAATGGAGGGCCAGGTAAATCTACTACCACATTATCTGTTTATATGTATCAACAAGCATTTACAAGTGGTAACTACGGTTATGGGAGTACAATTGCGTTAGTTTTACTTTTCCTTACTTTAATTATTACGCTTATTGTATATAGAGTGTCATGGAAGGATGCAACGAAATAAGGAGGGGATTTTCGATGGAATTAGCTGCAGCTAAACAGAAGAAAAAAGTTAACGCTAGACATGTAATGGCTAATGTATTGGGAAAATTACTCATTTTTGCTATTGTACTTATAGCTGTATATCCAGTATTTTGGTTGCTAATGTCTTCATTAAAGGCACCGGGAGAGTTCGGTGCATCACCAATGTATGCTTTGCCTGAAGGATTCTATTTTCAGAATTATGTGGAAGCATGGAATACTGGAAATATGGGCACTTATTTTAAAAATAGTATCATTGCTACATTTCCAGCATTATTCTTGATTATAATAATAGGAGCAGCAACAGCGTTTGCTATTGAAAAAATGCAATGGAAAATGAAAAAAGGGGTTTTGTTACTTTTTATTTCCGGTATTATGGTCCCGGTTCCAATTGTGTTACTACCACTTTTCACCATGTTCTTTCATACTGGTTTATTGAATAATCTATTTGGATTAATTCTCGTGTACGTTGCCTTCGGGTTACCACTAACTATCTTTCTATTTACAAGTTATTTCAAAGCAGTGCCAAATGAATTGATAGAATCGGCAGTTATGGATGGTGCAAACATTTACCGTATTTTCTTTTCGATTGCACTTCCTATGATTTTAAATGCTGTTGTAACGGTGGCTCTTGTTCAATTCTTCTTCGTTTGGAATGATTTAATTTTCGCAATGACCTTTATTAGTGATTCCGAATTAAGAACAATTCAAACAGGGTTAATGAGCTTTGCAGGGCAATATGGCCAAAGAGAATGGGGGCCAACATTTGCTTCGATCTCGATGGCAGTATTACCAACACTGTTTTTATATCTTTTCTTAAATCGAACGGTTATGAAGGGCATGACAAGTGGGGCTGTCAAAGGGTAAATTTAGTTTTAGAATTAGCCTAGGAGGTTTTAACTATGAGTATGCAAACACGTAAAGCAAGAACCATTGTGGAAAATAATGAGTTTAAACAAACAGCAGAAGCTGTAAAACCAACTTTTTATAAAGAAGAAAAAAGTCCGGAGCATGTGATAACCACGTACCAAGATAAGGATGCTATACATGGTTGGAATCTCAGAAAAGAAGGGGGATGGGAAGACCAGAAGGAGCAAGCATACGGAAAGAATGATTCCTTTATTGTTGATTTTAAAGACCATATGGTTGGCTATGTAACATTATCTTTAAAACCAGTTGGTAGTCCTCCTGATGCACCACTACATTTAAAATTAATCTTTGGTGAGATGCCGGTAGAGGTATCGGAGCCTTTTGATCAATATGATGGCTGGTTAAGCAGCTCTTGGCTTCAAGAAGAAGCTATCCATGTCGATGTGTTGCCGACTCAAATAACGTTGCCAAGAAGATATAGTTTTCGTTATTTAAAAATTACAGTTTTAGACACATCTCCTAAATATAAAGTAGTCTTTGATCAGATAGCTTGTGAAACGATAACCTCTGCCGATTTTCATAGAGTACCTACTTTAAATCATCCCGATCCTCAGTTAGCTGAAATAGATCGAATCAGTGTTAAAACGCTAGCAGATTGTATGCAAGATATCTTTGAGGATGGTCCTAAACGAGACCGCCGCTTATGGCTAGGTGATTTACGTCTACAAGCTTTAGCCAATTATGAAACCGTACAAAATAATGATCTTGTTAAGCGTTGTTTATATCTTTTTGCAGCGGTTCCTAATCAAAAGGGAGAAGTAGCAGCCAATTTATTTATAGAACCAAAGCTTATAGCAGATGATACTTATCTATTCGACTATTCTTTATTTTTCACAACGACATTGCATGACTATTATCAAGCAACGAATGATATCCAGACACTCCAAGATTTATGGCCTACTGCACTAGCGCAAGTTGAAAATGCATTGGATCGACTTTCAGAAGATAATATTGTAATCGATGATCCATCCTGGTGGTCTTTTATTGATTGGCAAGAACAATTAAACAAGCAAACCGCTTCACAGGCTATCCTCATCTATGCATTAAAAAAAGCAACTGAAATGGCGAAGATTATAACAGATCCTAAGTTGAATTGGCTAGAAGAAAAACTAACTACTGTCACCAATGCAGCAATCGAAAAGTTATGGGATAAGGAACAAGGTTTTTTTATAAGTGGTGAAGATAGGCAGGTTTCATGGGCAAGTCAAATTTGGATGGTAATAGCAGGTGTATTTGATAAAGAGAAGAATAAGAAACTATTACATCATTTACTCGAAGAGAATCCGACTGTAGGCATTAATACGCCGTATATGTATCATCATCTTGTCGAAGCTTTAGTCATTAGTGATAATCGAGAACTAGCGATCAAGTATCTGATAGGTTACTGGGGGAAAATGGTAGATTTAGGTGCTGATACTTTTTGGGAACTGTTCAATCCGGAAGACCTTACTTTTTCCCCATACGGAAGTCATTTGATAAATAGTTATTGTCATGCATGGAGCTGTACACCTACGTATTTAATACGAAAGTATAATCTATAATTTTTGAAATTAGGAGTGAAATCATGCTACAGGTAGATTCATTGCGATGTGAGTATTTAGATAACCCTTTAGGCTTAGATGTTAAACAGCCTCGGATCAGCTGGAAATTATCTTCAACAACAAGAGCTACAAAACAAATTGCCTATCAAGCGCAAGTATCATTGAATCAACAATTTAGTCAACTATTGTGGGACTCTGAGAAAGTAGTATCTGATCAAAGTGTCCATATTCGCCTTAATAAATTAGAGGTAGAAGCTTTTACAACCTATTTTTATCGGGTTAGAGTATGGGATAACTTTGGTAATATATCAAATTGGTCAGAGATTGCATTTTGGGAAACAGGAATGCTAGGTTCTGATAATTGGCGAGCGGATTGGATTGCTTCTCCTCAAACGGAAGATTTAGAGGATTGTAATTATCTTAGAAAATCGTTTCGTCTTTCCAAAGAGGTCAAATATGCGCGAGCCTATGCAAGTGCATTGGGATTATATGAACTTCATTTAAATGGCAAGCGAGTAGGTGATTGTTATTTTACTCCTGGTTGGACAAGTTACAAACAACGAGTTCAATACCAGGCATACGATATAACAGAGCAAGTACATAAAGGTGAAAATGCAATCGGCATGATTCTAGGAAATGGTTGGTATAAAGGATATTTTGGCTTTGAAGGCAGAACCAATATTTATGGTGACCGGAGAGCAGGCATTGCTGAATTACATGTTACTTATGAAGACGGTGAAAAGGAAATCATTGTAACAGATGATAGCTGGAAGACCTCGACAGGTCCGATCAAGATGTCTGAAATATATTTTGGTGAGATTTATGATGCCCGTGACGAAATAGTAGGTTGGTCGGAAAAAGCATTTAATGATGTCGGGTGGCAAGCAACAGAGTTAATAGATTATCCCAAGAATAATATCATTTTCCAACAAAATGAACCAGTAAAGAAAATCGAAAATATTAAACCTAAAGAATTAATCCACACACCAGAGGGAGACATAGTCCTAGACATGGGGCAAAATATGGTTGGTTGGATGAAGTTCCGTGTTAAGGGTAACCAAGGCCAAGAAGTGTCCTTGACACATGCTGAAATTCTCGATAAAGATGGCAATTTTTATGTGGGTAATTTGCGGAAAGCAACACAAAAAATCACGTATATATTAAAAGGCGATCCATCAGGAGAGACGTTCGAACCACACTTTACTTTCCAAGGTTTTCGTTACGTGAAATTATCAGGTTTTAAAGATGAGATTGCATTAGAGGACTTTACAGGCATAGTACTACATTCTGATATGACTGATACTGGTGAATTCAAATGTTCAAATGATTTAGTCAATCAACTACATCATAATATTAATTGGGGGCTCAAGGGAAATTTTGTCGATGTACCAACGGACTGTCCACAACGAGATGAACGACTTGGCTGGACTGGTGACGCACAGATGTTCTTTAGAACAGCAGCATATCTGAAGAACGTGGCTCCATTTTTCACGAAATGGTTAAAGGATTTAGAGATAGATCAATTGGAAAATGGTGGAGTTCCTTACGTAATACCGGATATTATTCAAAAAACTAGTGGGAATTTAGGTGGTGTCACCCATTCGGTAGCGGCATGGGGAGATGCTTCGGTGATTATTCCTTGGTCCATGTATGTTTATTACGGTGATTCACGAATTCTGGAAGAACAATATCAAAGCATGAAGAAGTGGGTAGAATATATTCGCAGTCAAGGGACAAAAGAAGAATTATGGGATACTGGTTTTCAATTAGGAGATTGGTTAGGCTTAGATTCAGAACCTGACACTTATACTGGTGCAACCGATAAAAAGTTAATCGCAACCGCTTTTTTTGCTCACTCTACAGAGTTATTGATGAAAACAGCAGAGGTGTTAGGAAAAGACGAGGATGTGAGAACTTATCAGTTTTTACTAGATAAAATTAAAAAAGCCTATCAAGAGCGATTCCTAACGGATACGGGGCAATTAACAGTATCTACACAAACTGCTCATGTCTTAACATTAATGTTTGAACTGGTAGAAGAGCAAATGAGCAAACAGGTTGCAGCAGATTTAGCAATCTTAATAGAGAAGGAAAGCTATCACTTAACAACTGGCTTCATTGGTGCACCATATTTAAATATGGTATTGAGTAAACATGGTTATCACGATATTGCTTGTAAGTTGCTATTACAGACGGATTATCCTTCATGGCTTTATCAAGTAACAAAAGGTGCTACAACTGTTTGGGAACATTGGGATAGTATTAAAGAGGATGGTTCGTTCTGGAGTGATGATATGAACTCGTTCAATCATTATGCTTATGGTTCGATCGGTGAATGGCTGTATAAAGTATTCGGAGGAATCGACTCGTCCACTAGCTACCCTGGTTATAAACATATTTTATTGGAGCCACGTACAGGGGCTGAAATGGATTGGGTGACAGCCAGTGTAGATACGAACTACGGTAAGGTAGTTTCTGCATGGGAATATAGGAAGGATGTTTTTACCTATCATGCTACTGTTCCGGTTAACACGACAGCGACTGTTATTTTAAACTCTGTTTCACCGGAACAGATTACCGAACAAGGTGCCCCTTTATCAGAACTTGAAGGTGTAAATTCCTACCGATATGAGAATGGAAGTACGTTTATTGAATTGGGTTCCGGAAGTTATGATTTTAAAGTGATGTCATCATAGCCTTTCCAATGATCGATATGGGGAGAATTCTTGAAGAGGGCGACTACGTAGCAAAAAATATATAAAAACAAATTACCTTTATCTGGGTAATAATTATCGTTATTGTTTAGCGGCTTCGACTCTGAACAAAAGCAGAACTTCCTTAAGAAAGTAAAGAAATTCTGCTTTACTTTTCCCAAATACAATTCGTAGCCTTAGCCAAAAATGGCTAAGGCTATTAAATGTGTAAAGCATGTGGATACGCTCTAGAGTTCAAGTCCCGCGTGTACAAAAGACACTTGATAGTCCAAACCTCTTACTAAGAGCGAGGAGTTGCTCTTAGTTTTAGTGAATTTTATTGTTCATAAAGAAAAGCGTCGTTAGTTTCTTCACCAGCAACTGTTTGTACAGCATTCTGTACTGCATTTGCTGGCTGTGTATTATTTTGGTTTTGATTTGTTAGCATATTTTGTACTGGTTTCGTAAACTGTTGTACTTGAGGATTATTTAGTGCGTTATTAACTGTTTCAGGTAACCGCTGAAAAGTCCCGTTTTGTACACCTCTGGTAATACCATAAATGGCAGCACCTGCAGCACCCACTGCTAATACTCTGTTCATTAAACCCATATCATCATTCCTTTAATAAGATTTGGAACAGTTTTATTTTTTATTTAAACTTCAATATTTATGCGGTAATTTAATTTCCAATCATTAATCCTAGAGTGTTTTGATATATATAAGGTGATCAGAGATATTTAAGTGCAGTAGTTGTTATAATGTTAATGGAATGGGGAAAAATAAGGCTAATTAACAATATAATCAAGAATCCCACCCTCTATTGAAAAAGCCTCCCTATTTTCTCAAATTAGCACTTTCGTCTTTTCAGATTTTGATGATGGCTTACCGCGCATGTAATAAATCAATGACAATTTAAGATAAATGTAGTTATTCCTGAAACCTTCATGCAATAACATCCGTACATAAAATTACAAGAAAAGAGTTTAATCACTAACAAAGTGAGAAATTTACATATAAAAAAGGAGGAAATACATATGAACCAAAAACGCTGGATTGCTTTAGTTGTTGCTGCAGGGCTATTTTTGGCTTCAATAGGCTTTCAGTTTTTCTCAAGCATGGCAACTGCTGATTTTGAGAACATGCTTAATTTTCAAGATCCGGACGATAAATTCGGTGAAAAGGTGATTGAGAGAGGATCGGGCAACAATAAAATAGCAGTACTTCATTTAGATGGGGTAATTCAAGACACAACACCAAGTACGTTAATTAATACCAATTCTTATAACCATCAACGCTTTTTAGATATGCTAGATAAAGCTGGTGAAGATAATCGTGTGAACGGGATTATCTTACGTGTGAATACACCTGGTGGTGGTGTCGTGGAAAGTGCAGAAATTCATGATAAGATCCTGGAAATTCAAGAACAATACGAAAAACCAATCTATGTATCAATGGGCAATACCGCTGCATCAGGTGGCTATTATATTTCAGCCCCAGCTGATAAAATTGTTGCACATAATGCGACACTTACTGGTTCGATTGGTGTGATTATGGAAAGTTTTAATTTTGCCGAATTTGCTGATGAACATGGTATTGATTTTAACACGATTAAGAGTGGTGAATATAAGGATATTATGTCAATGTCTCGTGAAATGACAGATGATGAACGCGAGATATTACAAACGATGATCGATGATATGTATGCGGAGTTTGTGCAAGTTATTGTTGATGGAAGAGAGATGTCCGAGGATCGTGTCCGTGAATTAGGGGATGGGCGAGTATACACTGGTTCACAAGCACAAGAAGAAGGGCTTGTTGATGAACTTGGTTCTTTAGATGACACGATAGAAATCATGAGGGGAGATCATGATTTGGCAAATGCTCAAGTGATTGAATACGAGCCTGGCTTTAATTTTAATCAATGGTTTGGTGGTACTGTTCAAAGTATGCTTAGATCAGAATCTGATTTAATTGGTATTAAGGATTTACTGAGAGAGAATAATGCGCCACGTGCCATGTATCTCTATTCACAATAAGGAGGTGTCGGAATGACTGAAGAACAAATGAATGATCCCACTACGCAATCAACGAAATTTCGATATGCAGGATTTTGGATGCGATTCTGGGCATACCTGGTTGATTTAATTATTGTTTTCAGTATTAACGGCATCTTACTTGTGCCATTTAAATTTATCAACGATGGATTCACGATGGGTATCGGATTTTGGACCGTTGCAGGGATTATCAGCTCGATCGTTTTTTATCTTTATTTTTTGTTGATGACAAAGTTTTATAACCAGACACTAGGTAAAATGATTTTCGGTTTAAGAGTCATTCGTGAGGATAGTCAATCGCTTAGGTGGAGTGATCTAATCTTTCGCGAGATCATTGGAAGATTCATTCACCGCGTGTTTTTTATCGGTGTCTTTTTGTACTTGTTTGTCGCATTTGGTGCTCAAAAGCTAGGTATTCATGACATGATTGGAAATACACGGGTTGTGTTGGAGGAATAATTCAGATATTAAAAGTGCCTGTCTACTTATAGCGATTTGATCGTAATAAGTGACAGGCACTTTCTTTTAAATGATTTTTAGGCTTCTTTTCTCGTAAAACTTAAAATCAAACCTAGTATTCCACCTGCAATTGCAGGAATTATCCATCCTAGTCCTACCGTATATAAAGGAAGTACAGCTGTAAATAGTTCGTTCACTGTTTGTATCTTTATACCAGCTGCATTTAAGCCATCAAACAAAGCTACAATAAATGTGAAGAAAATACTCACTTGATATACTTCTCGTTTTCCTTTGAAAAGCGGGCTTAAGAATGTTAAAACCATTAAGCACATCGCCAATGGATAAAGCATAGATAACACAGGTACAGAAAATTCTATAATAGTAGTTAAACCGAAATTGGAAACAACTGCACTAAACAATGTGAAAATAATTGCCCATACCTTATATGATATATTTGGTACAATTTCATTAAAGTAGGATGCACAGGACGTAATTAGTCCAATACTTGTCGTCAAACATGCAGCCACAACAATAATTCCAAGAATGATCTTCCCGTATGATCCGAAATAGAATGCAGATGCTCCCGCTAAAATCGCTCCACCATTATCCATTAACCCAATCTCTGTAGTACTAATTGCACCAAGGTAGGCAAGGGAGGAGTATACAATAGCTAAAAGTACTGCAGCAATTAGTGCAGCTTTCATCGTTGAAACTAGGAGTTCCTTTTTAGATAAAGCGCCCTGATCTTTCATGGCATTAATAATAATAATCCCAAATACGAATGCTGCTAGTACATCCATGGTTAAATAGCCCTCTTGAAAGCCTTTGAAGAAACTGTTTGTCAAGTAGGCCTCGGTTGGTTCCTGAATCGTACCAATAGGATTAAAAAAGGCAGCCAAGATTAATATCGCAATAACAATCAATAAAAGTGGTGTTAGTACCTTTCCGATAATATCCACGAGTTTTTTTGCCTGTAATGAGAAGTATAACGATAATCCAAAGAAAATAATGGTAAAGACAGGCAACGCCCAATTGATTGATTGGTTCTCTAGAAACGGCATGATCCCTATTTCATAAGCAACAGTATTTGTTCTTGGCAATGCGAACATTGGTCCAATTGTTAAATACAATGCAACCGTAAAAATAAGACCGTACAATGGATGAACCTGACTTGCAAGTGACTGCAAATTACTTTTACCTGAAATGCCTAATGCTAATACAGCAAGTACAGGCAATCCAACCCCAGTTATGATGAATCCTATGTTGGCAGTAAGTAAATTATCACCAGCAGCTTGACCTAATTGTGCTGGAAAGATTAAATTTCCAGCGCCAAAAAATAGGGCAAACAACATAAACCCTACTGTAACGACACTTAATGAACTTCGTGATGACATATTAAACCTCCGTTATTTTAATCAATATCAGATAAATGCTCAATATCAGATTATTTCGGCGACATGGTTCGTCAAAATATTTACAGAATATCATGGAATTATCTGAAAAGCAATTTATTTTTAATAGCTGTTTTTCGGTATAGCATAACCGTTCTCGAAATCGGCATTAGATAAGCAATACTAAGAAACAGATTTTATTTTCTAACTTCGATCTCGTCCTGTGAACAACAACATCGAAACTAGACTCTTGATTCGCTAACTGTTTCTCGCATTTTCTTTAATGAAATTCTAACGACATTGAAGGTGAGTTTTGGAATATTATGTTAAGATGATAGAGTCAATGTCAACTGTTAACGGAGGCTAAGTATGATCACTATGGTGAGTATTGTTTTATATCTAATAATTCTTTTTTGTATAGCTACACTATTATTTTTTTCTTTGACTTTTGTATTAGGAACGCAAGACCCTATGATCGCATATCTTTTATCTATAATTGCGACTCATTTGGTCTTAAATACTTTAGGTGGATTAAGGAAAAGTAAATTTTAGATTTTGATAGTGAATTGTAAGTAGTTCCTATTGTAGAGGGTTCTTGTATCTATAATTTTACAAACGAAAGGAGAGACGAAGAAAAAATGAAATACTTAAGAAATTTATATATTGTCATGATAGCCATAGTTTTTGTTAATCTAACAAGTGAATTCATGTTAAACGGGGATTACTCGGGCATTGCGAGTTGGATTATAGTCATGCTCTTTCTCTTTGGAACAATCTATTATTGTGTTGCAAGGTTTTATCTAGCTGAGAAATAAAACTAACCCATCATCCTGCATGTTGCCATTGTTATTAGTACACGGACAATTTAATTTACTATCAACTTTCGCGAAATACTATCAACTCCCATCAACATTCAGTTATAAAAGTAGATATATTGATTCAGAAAATATCATATTTGTGATTCCTTTTTATCAGAACCAATAAGTGGAATCATGCCAAAAGTAATGATAATATAGTCATAAAAACTTAATCAATATTAAGTTGGCTATCTACAGGGGGATAATTATGCAAAAGCGGTGGTTAGACAGGTTGAGGTTTAAAAATATCAAAATTGGAAGAAAATACGGATTTATTTTAAGTGTAGTATTGATGTTGTTTATCATTTCAACAGTCATAGTAGGTGTCTTACTAAACAATATTAGATCGGACATACAATCGATGGAAGAAAGTGAAATGAATGCAGTCAATGCTACAGAAATGGCGTCGTTGCTTCGTGCTAAGGCAGTCAATTTTTATCAATATATGGAAAATCCATCATCTGAAATAATTGATGAATTTAATGAGTCTAAAGATCAAATAGCAGCGTTAAATGCCGAATTAGAAGAAAGTATGGAAACCAACGAGCAGAAAGAATTATATCAGCAAGCGGCTGTCTTAGATAAATCATTTAATAATGAGTTTGAGGAAGTTGTTTCATACATAAACAGTGGAAACGAAAATTTGGCAGCTAGTCGAGCAGAAAATGCCAAAGAACTACGCTTACAAGCAGTAGAACATATAGATGAACTAAAAGAGTTACTACATAGCGAGATGGAGGAGGTTTCCAGTCGAGCAAAGGAAAGTCAAAAGGTGGTCTTAACGTCACTGTTCATTGCGATCGTAGTTTCATTAATTATCAGTATTATTCTCATTAGTCTGGTGAATCGGACCATTTCACGTAACCTATCCAAAGTAGTGTCTGTCAGCAATGAAATAGCACAAGGTAACTTACAAATAGAACAGCTAGATTACCAAGCAAATGATGAAATCGGGCAATTGTCAAGTTCTATCAATAAAATGAGTGACTATCTAAAAGGAATGATCCGACAAGTTTCTGAAGTTTCTGATACTGTCAGTGCACAAAGTGAAGAATTAAATCAATCTGCCAATGAGGTGAAGTCTGGAACAGAACAAATTGCTGTCACAATGCAGGAATTGGCGTCTGGTTCCGAAACTCAAGCTAATCTTGCAGGCAATGTATCTAGTAAAATGAGCGAATTTGTACAAAAAGTTTACGAAGCAAATGAAAATGGTGAACAAATCCAATCAGTATCTACAAATGTACTAAATAGAACAGAAGATGGCAGTGGAATGATGAAGTATTCTGTGAAACAAATGGAACGGATTCATACGATTGTTCAAGAAGCTGTAGAGAAAGTCCGTGGTTTGGATGATCAGTCCCAAGAGATTACCAAGCTTGTGTCGGTCATTAAAGATATTTCAGAGCAAACCAATTTATTAGCTTTAAATGCTGCGATCGAAGCGGCACGTGCAGGTGAACATGGAAAAGGATTTGCTGTTGTAGCTGATGAAGTGAGAAAGCTTGCCGAACAAGTAGCTGATTCTGTTTCTGATATCACAGGAATTGTCTCCAATATCCAAAATGAATCTGCTAATGTGTCACAATCGTTAGAAGAAGGGTATGGAGAGGTAGAAGCAGGTACAAACCAAATCAAACAAACAGGAAAAACTTTTGAACAAATTAATAGTTCTATAAGCGAAATGGTAACTAGCATAAAAAAAGTGTCAACAAATCTTTCAGATATGTCAGCTTCGAGTAACGAAATCAATAGCTCAATTGAAGAAATAGCTTCGATATCAGAGCAATCTGCAGCAGGAGTGGAGCAAACTTCTGCATCTGCTCAACAAGCAAGCAGTTCCATGGAAGAAGTATCATCCAATTCCGAGGAATTAGCTAAATTAGCAGAAAAATTAAACAGTCTAGTACGGCAATTTAGATTATGAACAACTTATGGATAAGTTTTGGTGAGTCCATGTCTAATCGTGTTTGCATTTCCAAATATTTGTTAGTATACTAAAATGGAAACTGAATAATTTAACCATTCGGCTAGGGGAGCATGTAGATGCTGAGAGAGGAAATCGACCCTTTGAACCTGATCTAGTTAAAACTAGCGTAGGGAAGTGGAATTGGTAGTTATATAGATTGTTTGATTAGTCTGTACATTACTAACCCATCTCCCTGCATTGGTGATGGGTTTTTCTTATGTAATCTCAAAATTTACTGGCAACTTTCGCAAGTTATCTGGCAACTATGGTGGATTTACTGGCAACTTTCATGACTTCTCTGGCAACTTCTATTCATTAAACAAGGAGAGTGTAAAATGACTACATTGTTTACCGATCGTCTATGGAAAAGAGTGGAACCGATTTGGAATTCATATCTAGAACATCCTTTTGTAAAGGGGTTAGGTGACGGCACACTAGAACAGGAAAAGTTTAAGCATTGGCTAAAGCAAGATTATGTTTATCTAATCGATTATGCAAGATTGTTTGCGATTGGGAGTTCAAAAGCAGAAGACTTGGAGAAAATGGCGACTTTTGCCAAGCTACTACATGGTGTCTTAGATGTGGAAATGGATTTGCACCGTAACTATGCTGCGGAATTCGGTATTTCGAAAGAGGAGCTTGAATCTACAGAACCGTCTGCGATTACTACCGCATATACGAGTTATATGTTGAATTTGTCTCAGCGTGGTGGGGTGGAAAATGTAGTTGCATCGGTACTAGCGTGTGAGTGGAGTTACAATTTTATTGGGAAATCACTGGCTAAATGGCCAGGTGCATTAGACGATAATTTTTACAGCAGTTGGGTAGAAATGTATAGTTCTAATGAATTTACCGCATTAGCGGAAGAAACGAAACAATTAATGAACCAAATTGCAGAAGGCAAGCCAGAGCAGGAATTAGCAAGACTTGAAGAGATTGTGGTGAAGACTAGTCAATTTGAATATATGTTTTGGGATATGGTTGAAAAGAAAGAAGATTGGCCGGTGAATGCCGAATGAACAGAGCATTAACCAATTTAGTAGATGATAGAAAAGATGAATTAAAGTATATTTTATCTGACCTTATCGGTTTTCCTACCGTTAGTCCGCCTGCTAGAAATACGTCTGACATTCAGAAGTATATCGCGGATTATCTAGAAAAATTAGATTTTGACACTGAACGATGGGATGTCTTCCCGAATGATCCTAATCTTGTCGGGATTAAGAAAGGAACAGACTCTGATACATATAATAGCCTGATTATTAACGGGCATATTGATGTAGCGGAGGTGGGAGATGAATCTAGTTGGACAGTGCCTCCGTTCTCTCTTACTGAAAAAGGTAAATATCTGTATGGCCGTGGGGTTTCTGATATGAAAGGGGCTGTTGCATGTGCCTTGTTTGCGACTAAGCTATTACATGAAGAAGGAATTGACTTAAAAGGCGATTTGCAGTTGCAGACGGTAATTGGTGAGGAAGTCGGTGAAGCGGGAACACTTTCTTGTATTGAAAAAGGATATAATGCTGACTTTACGTTAGTTGTTGATGGCAGTAATCGTGAAATCCATGGTCAAGGTGGTGTAATCACAGGTTGGGTTACGGTTAAAAGTAAACGTGTTTATCATGATGCAATGCGTGCGGAATTAAATGAAACAGGCGAGGATGCCAGTGCGATTGAGAAAATGACCAAGGTCATCGAAAGCCTTCGTAATTTAGAGAAGAAATGGGTGGAGACAAAGGAGTACCCTGGCTTTAAAAAAGGTACAACTACTATTAATCCGGCTGTTATAGAAGGGGGACGTCATGCAGCTTTTGTTGCGGATGAATGTCGCCTTTGGATTACGGTTCATTTTTATCCTAATGAAGATTATCGCATTGTTTCGCAAGAAGTAGAGGAATATCTCCATCAATCACTTAAAGACGACTTATGGTTTGAGAAAAATCCGCTTCATTTTGAATGGGGTGGAAAATCTATGATAGAAGATCGTGGTGAGATTTTTCCTTCTGCAGAGATTGATCCAGAGCATCCCGCCATTAAACTTCTCCAAAAGTCACATCAGGATATCGAACAGGAAAAGCCTTTTGTTGGTATGTCGAAGACTGTGACAGATGCTGGGTGGTTTAGTGATGCAGGTATACCAACCGCGATTTATGGTCCAGGTAAATTACATGAAGCACATGCAGTTGATGAAAAAATAGAACTAGAAGAGTTGATTCAATTCACGAAGACATTGTTAACGTTTATTCCGGCTTGGTGTAATACTAAGAAACGATGAGCTAAATAAGTACATGTCAATTACAATGGAAAAGAATACTAATTATATATAAAATTACCCTGCTTAACATGGAAGTTTACAAATGATAAGCAGGGATTTCTTATTTCAAACTAGTATTCTATCAACTGGACAAATGTTTCTGAAGAGTGTCTGAAAACGAGAAGTGAGTAAGTGAAGTAAACAAATAATCATTCCGTGAAAATAAATGATCAGATACCTATCTTCCTTAAAATCAATTTTGTTCATCCTTCTATGAAAATGAAGATTTATTTATATGAAATAAATCGTTATAATGGTGTGGTGCAAAATTTAAAGTTGGCAGGTGATTTATTTCATAGCCATTGGAAAGAAGGCAAGAAATTGACCGAACTTGATATCTATTTATTACTTATTTTGATCATTTTTGGATTTTTGTCTGGTTTCATCGACTCTGTTGCGGGCGGTGGTGGGCTTATCACATTGCCGGTATTGTTATCAAATGGAATGAATCCATCAGCAGCTGTTGCTACGAATAAACTGGTAGGGACGATGGGTTCTTTTACGAGTGCCTTCGTATTTTTAAAGTCGGGAAAACTAGATTTGTCATCTATCTATAAGTTATTTCCACTAGTTTTTATTGGGGCAATGATTGGGGCGTGGACAGTACACTTGATTGACCCTGAAGTCTTAAAACCCTTAATGCTGATCATGCTTGGTGTCGTAGCTTTTTATACTGTGGTCAAAAAAGACTGGGGCAGTATTTATGCAGAGAAGAAACTAACAAGTCGTAATCTTATCATATTTATCATTACCATTTTTGTAATTGGCTTTTATGATGGGTTTCTTGGACCAGGTACAGGCTCATTTCTTATATTTGCTTTTTTAATCATTGGTGCGGATTTTATTAAAGCGGCAGGAAACGCAAAGTTTTTGAACTTTGGAAGTAATATTGCAGCATTAATCATGTTTATCTTTTTAGGTGAAGTAAACTATGTATATGGATTTCCGATGGCTGTTGCATGTATTGTAGGTTCAGTTTTTGGGGCAAGGTTTGCTATTAGTCGGGGGAGTGGTTACGTCCGTGCTATATTTATTATCGTAACGTTCTCACTTTTAGCAAAAAATTTATTTGATGTATTCTGGTAATCTAGCTCCCGAACGATATATCTGGAGTATTACAAAGACTTTCGTGAATAGGAATATGTCAGCTTTCGAATAACTCTCATGTACTCTTTACTGATAAATGATAGTACGATATATTATAAATTAATCAGTAAATACATATTATGGGAGGTTAACTAAATTTGAGGGAATACATTCGGATATTTATTTTTATGTTTATTTTCTTTTTAATAGCATGTAATCAAGAAGAAAGTACAGAGCAAGTAACAGAAGAGAAACCTGTAGAGGAAGAGACCATTGAAGAGGAAGAAGGAACGAATGAGTCGGACGATGAGTTTAATTATGACGCATATCATTACGCTGATGTCAAGGAGCGTATGCTATTAGACCTTGAGTCTACACCTTTAAGTGGAGATAACTATAATGAAAGTGAAGTACAGGAACTTATTAACCAGTTTCCTGATAATTTAGAACCAGAGCAATATTATGATCAAATGCTATCTTTAATAGGAGAGGATTATCGTACCTATTATGAATCGCTTACCAACTATGACGTCTCTTTCAAAGGACCGAGTGGGAAGCCCGGTGATATTGAAAGCCCAGATTCGACCGGACTAACACCATTAAATGTTTCTATACTTTTTGATGCTAGCGGTAGCATGAATGCACAAATAAATGGTAATACAAAGATGGAACTAGCTAAAGATGCAGTAGAATCATTTGTTAGTGACTTACCTGATAATGTAAATATTTCTTTAACGATTTATGGTCACGAAGGAACAGGAGATAATAGTGATAAAGAGTTATCCTGTAACAGTATTGATGAAATATATCCAATGGGTCCATATGATGAGGATGAATTTGGGGAAGCACTTGATTCTTTTGCTCCAGCAGGTTGGACTCCTCTCGCAGATGCAATTCATAAGGCAAATGAAGCATTAAATCAAAGTGAAAATCAAGGATATGACAATATTGTCTATGTCGTTAGCGATGGTGTGGAGACATGTGACGGGGATCCAGTATCAGCAGCAAAAGAATTAACGCAATCTGATATAGAAGCAATTGTAAATATCATTGGTTTTGATGTGGATGATGAAGGTCAACAGCAATTAAGACAAGTAGCAGAAGCTGGTGATGGAGAGTACTCTACTGTGCGAACCGAACAAGAATTAAAAAGATACTTTGATGAGGAAAAACGAAGATTAATTAATGAATGGTATTCATGGCAAAATGAAAATGTAAACAATTATTATACTTCTCAAAATGAACGTGTAAATGAATTATATAGTATTCAAAATGAAATGGTAAATAAAGCGTACACTGAACAGAATCGATTTATAAATTTATCCTATCATTTAGAAGATACTTTCGATCTGGAATTAAATGATCTTCGTGATAAAGCAAGGGATATTGGGGAAGAATTACGAAGCTTTGCACGTGATTTAGGAACTGAATTACGCGAGAAACTCAGAGATGACGGTAAAGAGTTAAGAGAAGATGTACGTGAACAAGGATCAAATGAACGTGATAAATTAAGAAATAATGATTAAGGACAAAAGTACGCTTAACGACGTAAAATTATCTCCTAGCCAGAAAAGAACAGAATGGAACAAACCAAGATAAATCAGAACGATGATTCCACTATTAATGGTGTAGTTTTTTTATCTATAAACTGCGAAGTGATGTGTACTCCCAAGTAAATTTTGAGCTGCGCGCGGACATTTGTTCCGTTATTTGTGACAAAAGTGCTGTTTTTATGGTGGTCGCAGACATCTATTCCGCTACGAAAATAGTGCTAATTTAAGCCAAAATGAAGCAAATAAGGGATTCAATGTCCGCTAACATCGGAAAGTAAGTGATTTTCAGTCAAATAACGCACTAAATGTCCGCACCTCGTTAAATTGCTACTAGTTCGTAGTATGTAGCTAATATGCTATACAATCATTCGTCTTTTACATGGAAGTTTTAATTTTGTCCAGTTTGTTTTCTGCCAGTGCAAGTGTACAGAAAAAGGAGAACACTGATTGGTATTCTTTCGTCCTACATTTCTAAGTGTCCGCTCTGTGCTTTGCTATCTAATCATAAAACTCCATATGTGTCTTTTCTTGTTTGTAGTAAGCCAATCTGTCTTGTAAAGTACCTGTATGAAACTCAAACTTATGCCCATCAGGATCTGTGAAGTAAATAGATTTCTTGTCTCGTTGATCTCTTGGACGGCTTGGTAATATATTGACATTCAAGTCTTGTAGCTTCTTGTACATTTTATCAAAATCCTCTTCTTCGATTGAAAAGGCAATATGTGTGTATGATTGATCTATTTCATTACGTGGTATATCCTTTTCTACATTTAAAGCAAGCCACATACCATTCAAATCGAAATAAGCAGTGTTTCTTCCTTTAACTAATAATTTGGCATCAAATACTTTTTGGTAGAAATCAATTGAATTTTCTAAGTTAGAAACCGAAAACAAAAAATGATTTAGTCCTTTTATCGACACGTTTATCACCTCAATTAGATTATAGTAACTTTTTGTTCATATCTCCACCGTGTTTTCATTATCAAACATACGGATGTTCCTAACAAACGCATAAATTTTCGCCAGTCTCATATAAATGAACTAATCATAAGAAACTGGGGGAATGTTGATGTCAAGGGCAACAGAGGTTGAAGAATCTTCTAATCTATCAGAAGAAATGTTAAAGAAATACTATGATTTAAACCTTCAGAAAAAAGAATTAGAGAAAGAAATGAATCAGATTAAAAAACAAATCCACCACTGCTTAGATGAACAGTTTGGAAAACAACAAAAAGCTGAAGTACAACTAGGTAAATATAAGGCACAGCGCATCATTCGAACTTCTGCTCATTACGATCAAGAGAAGACAGTACAAAAATTGGAAGAATTAAATTTAGAAGACTTTATCTTAAAAGTAAAACAACCAGATACAGAAAAACTAGAAGCAGCAATGAAGATAGATTTAGTCAATGAGGAAGAATTCCAGGATTGTAAAATGAACAAGCTGTCGCAAGCTATTACAGTAAAAGAATTGAGTATTTAGCTATGATAAAGTTTGGATTTCAATAATCCAAACTTTTTTATAGCTAATAATATTCACTTTTTAAGTAAATGCATGATTTTACATTTCCTGATGTTCAATTGCAAATCTCCCCCCATTATATCCAAATCATGTAATTAACATTAAATTTATCAAAATATATTGTTCGAAAAGGTTCCATACGAATGACTTCTTTTTCGGCACCAATTAATGACAGAATCCTATAAAGGATAAAGTTTCTAACATCTCCATTCTCCTATTGTTTTGCATTTTCCATTCAATAGTAACATAAAATTCCAATTGATGATTGACATTGTTTTACCAAAAAAAGATTCTCTCCATCGATAAATGGTTACTTTTTCTATTGTTATCTAAAAAAGATGTGTAACATTTTATTGACTTTATCTTCCATATGAGTTATTATTACGTTATACGATATATCGCAATACGTAATAAGGAGGGGGAGTAATGAAATGAAAAAAAATAGGTTTTCAGAACCTTCGTTACTTATTTTGATCAGCCTTGCTGAAAAAAATCGCCACGGTTATGCGATTATGGAAGATATTGAACAGAATTATGATATTAAATTAGGGCCAGGTACGTTGTATGGTGCAATCTCACGACTAGAGAAAGCAGGATATATACGTGTTCTTGAATCAGAAAATCGAAAAAAGCCTTATGAAATGACGGAGACAGGTCGGATATATTTAAGTGAACAAATTAAAGAAATGCAAAAAATAACTACGCTTGGGTTAAAAAGGCTTGGTTTAGTATGAAGTGGTTCATCTATTTGTATCCAAAAAAGTGGAGAAAACGATATGGAGATGAGTTATTTGAACTGTTGAATCATACCGATTGCTCCATTAAAGTAGTCATTGACTTACTCTTAGGCATAATAGATGCTTGGAAAATAGAACTGCATGAAAAAGAGATCTTAGGTTTTCGAATGAGTCAGATTTTACTTCTAGTTAGTTTAATCAATATCTATATCATTTATAGATGGATATCATTAAGGGAGGTTATTTTCTTGGAACAAGCTGCGTTAATCATTGCTGTGTTAGCTTTTCTCTTGTCAGTTTCGGTTTTTATCGTGAGTATTTTTCAGGAAGGAATAAAAAACGCTTTTTCAGCAAACTCAAAATTAGCTAAAATATCAGTGGGCCTATTTGGAGTTTATGCGCTCAGTTTCACCGCATTTTTAATGCTAGCTAATTAAACAAATAGTACAGGGGCATCCTTTTTATTAAAATGGATGCCCCTTCTGTTTTAACGATATCTTCTGTAGAAAATCGTGCTTATTATCTATTGTAAAGAATATCCTACTAATTGTCTTATTTTTCCCATGTTTAATTGGTTCATGTAAAATAGCTTCAAATGTTGGCTCATCAAACCCTAATAACGAAAGGTCGAGTACTTCTTTATTCTTCTTATCCTCTTCATAATGAATATGTCCACTTAAAATCTCTTTAATATTATCTATAGGTATAGTAGTTTGTGGCCTCAATCCGATTTTGATGAATAACGTATTGTTAGTCAAAATAATAGGATTTTTAACAACTAATCGTAAATCAATAATTAGATAAACAAAAGAAATGTTAGCTAATACAAGGTGAATCCAATGAAGTAAGGGACTCCAATTGTATAAGAGAAAGGATACGGCTACCGATTCTAGCACAACTACAACTAACATGGCGCAAATAAAACCAATGTAACCAGATTGTTTATGGTAGGTAAAAAAGAATGTATCTTCCGAGCTTCTTTTTTCTGCTATCATTGTTTCGCCTCCTTTGGACTTCAGTAAATATTGGGGGGATGAATGATGATCATTTACTAGTATTATACTATATCTTCAAGATAGATGGATAGTTTAATATGGAATTACATGGTAAAATAAAATTCATAGAAAACTTTTTGCATAGTGACGGCAAGAGATAACTAAATCAGGATATTATAAAGACGAGTGTATCAATCAAGCATTTATTATCCAAATAAGAAAGGAGTGACACGATGAAAGAGATAATTAATTTAATTGAGAAGTTTGAACAGTTTAACAGTTGGGTGAATGAATTAGAAAAAATAGATGAGGATCTCTTCTTTACACCAATTAATGAGGGAAAATGGACACCGGCAGAAATTATTAGTCATATTACTTACTGGGATCGTTACATATTAGAGGAATTAATGCCTCAAATGAGTAAAGACGCTAAGCTTGAAAGTGTTGCTTTTGATGTGATTAATCAACCAGCTTCCGAGTATGCTTTATCGGGAGTTACGAAAACACAATTGATACAAGAACAGATCGAAGCTAGAAATCATTTGGTAGAAGCGCTTAAAGAAAAATCAGAGCAAGAATTTTTTGACACATTTGTTTTAAATGGGGAAGAAATTGACCGATATTCTGGCTATCCACACTCACTTTTTAACTACATTAGTGCCTTCGTCTGGCATGATAACCATCATAAAGAACAAATAGAGACATTTTTAAATAAGAATCAGAACTCATAATAAGCTGCCTGTCAATTTAGCGACATAAATCGCTTCAAGTGACAGGCATTTTTTATAAGGAAAGCATAAAATTTTGAGATTTGTCTACGCAAGCACCCAGCAACTAGGCGACTTCCCGAATTTTCCTACGATAAAGAAGACTTGCCGATTACTTAAACCAGAGGCTTAGTCGCACTTATACCTTAAGGTGAAAGTCATCATCGGTTCGTAACCCCACAGTGATTCCTTATCTCAGTTAATTCTGAAGTCGCTACGTTTCTAAGCGGGCGCTCTGCGCTTTTCTTAGATGAAAGAAAGTATAAAATCAGTGCAATAACTGCGTTAAACGAAGTAGTTATTTTGAAATGTTTGATGTATATTTGCAACGTTCCGACCAATTACTTCGCTTTCCACGGGCAGGGCATCAACTAACTTTGCAAAGTGGATTTTCGGGCTCGCGCTATTCCCGCAGGAGTCTCCGTAATTAGTCTCCGCTACGAGAAGTGCAACAACTATTGTGATAAGTAATAGGTTGACTTTTTTACAATGGCCAAAGTGAAAATCGCTATCCGTGAGTATAACAGAAGCTGTGTTACTTCATGCTTGTGTTTTAGAGCAGCACTTAACGAAGGCAGCCCACTTCTACTCCTGCGGGGTTTACCAGTTTTTCTTATTTCCCAAAAATATAAGTATTTATAAAGTCGTTACGGAATTTACCTTTTGGATCGTAGTGCTCTAGCAATTGCTGAAAGTCAGCCAGTTTTTCATAGAGCGGTTGTACTTGTTCTTTCGTCATGGTAAATAATTTACCCCAATGCGGACGAGCATGATATGGCGTAAGCTTTTCTTCAATTTGTGGTAACACTTTTTGTACAGATTCCCAGTCATCTTTCCATGTTAAATGAATGCCGATCGAATCTTGTTGATAGCATGGGCTCATCCATAATTCATCTTTGGCAATGCTACGTATTTCACAAACATGTAATAATGGTGCGATTTGATCGCGGATTTTATTTATTTCCGTTAGTGCCTTAAATGCATACTGCCTTGGAATGATATACTCAGATTGTAATTCATCTCCACTGCTAGGTGTGAAATCGATACGAAAATGTGGCAGTCTGTCGTACCAAGGTCCCGGAATCCCCATTTGTTCGGTACAATTAATAGCCTCGATTCCAGCTATAGGATGGCAATGGTCTATTGCTGGCTTCGCTCCATATAAATCAGAATATGATTGTGGTTCTTTCTCTTCAGTATGTAGCTGTTTTAACCAAACTTGATTGATCGTATCACTTTGCCAATTAGTAAATAAACTAACACTGTATGCGCTTGAGAAAATGTCATCCAAGTGGTTTTCTAGTTGTGCTAAAGGTAACTGCTCGAAGACATATTGGCTGATTTGAAAGGCAGGAATGATGTCTAACGTCATCTTTGTTACAATCCCTATTCCCCCAAGACCAACTACAGCCCCTTTTAATTGTTCTTCATTTTCCTCTCGAGAAAATTGGATTAATTCACCGTCAGCAGTAACTACTTCCATGGCATGAACGGAGTCAGATAAACAGCTGTTTCGGTCTCCTGAACCGTGTGTTGCTGTTGCACATGCACCGACAACGGAAATGTGCGGTAAAGACGCCATATTCTCTAATGCAAATCCATTCTTTTGAAGGAACCGGCTTAGGTCACTATAGATAATTCCTCCTTCAACTGTAACCGTTTGATTATCACGGTTTAAAGCTATTATTTTATTCATTTTTTGTAAGGACACCATATTTTCACTAGAATCTGCAATTCCATTAAATGAGTGGCGAGAACCTATTACTCGTAATTTATCACATTGTCTGACGAGTTGTTGAAGTTGTTTAACGCTTTCAGGTTCATGCCAATTTGCCGCGCTATATGTATAATTACCAGCCCAGTTCTTTTGTTCATCCATATGATTAAACGCTCCTTTATATGGTCATTTTTTAATTTATTTTATCATACTATTCAACTTATAAGGACGAATTCGCTCATTTTGTTTCATTTCTTGTCCGTACCCTAACCAAAAATTTTAAAATGATATTTAAAATATTCAGAAAATATTATATAATTTCTAAATATGCATCTAAGAGGGGGAGTAACATGAAAGGATTAGAGAGAATTAGTAGTTTTGTAGGGAATACATTTGCGATTTGGGTTGTACTGTTTGCGGTCTTATCATTTCTTATACCTTCAGGATTTACGTGGTTGGCAGCCTATATCACACCATTATTAGGTATTATTATGTTTGGAATGGGACTTACGCTATCAGCCAATGATTTTAAAGAAGCATTTAAACGACCGAAAGAAGTGGCAATCGGAGTAGCTGGTCAGTTCTTGATTATGCCATTACTTGCTTTTGCGCTCGTAACTATTTTACCTGTTTCCAAAGAGGTGGCAGTCGGTGTTATCTTAGTAGGCTGTTGTCCTGGTGGTACCTCTTCAAATGTTATGACTTACTTATCAAAAGGGGATACAGCATTATCGGTTTCGATTACTGCGGTTTCTACGATTCTGGCACCATTTATAACACCAGCACTAATTTATCTATTTGCTAGTCAGTGGTTAGAAGTATCTGCAGGGTCTTTATTCGTATCTATTGTGCAGATTGTTTTAGTACCGATCTTGCTAGGTTTGTTAGTTAAGGCATTGTTGAAAGATAAAGTGGAAGCAGGGGTAAAGGCGATTCCGTTAGTATCAGTAATTGGTATTGTATCTATTGTTACAGCAGTAGTAAGTGTTAACCAGGAACAAATTGCAGCGACTGGGTTATTAATTTTCTTAATAGTGGTGCTTCATAACGGACTAGGCTATCTGGTTGGCTACGGGCTAGGAAAAGTAATGAAGATGGAACCTAAGCAACAAAAAGCTGTTTCCATTGAAGTGGGCATGCAAAATTCAGGATTGGGTGCCACGCTTGCCGCTGCACACTTTAATCCATTAGCAGCTGTGCCAAGTGCAATATTTAGTGTATGGCATAATATTTCTGGACCGATTGTTGCAACTATTTATCGAAAACTACAGGAGAAAGAAGATCAAAAGAATATAGGTGCATAAGTAGAAGAAAAGGTTAGATTTTAAGTGGCAGCTTGTTCGCAAGGTCTGCCCTTTTTTTATACACAGAATCTAAAGTAACTTTGAAATCTTTCTGAAAATATTATAGAAAATTGTAGATTTTTGTTATGTGGAAAAGTTGCTTCTTTCATAAGCATAAATAATTGCCAAGTTAAGGAGCGCTTGTGCATTATATTTGATTGAATTTAATATTTAATTGTATCTTTTAATTTAAAGTAAGTTTGGCATCATAATGAATTGTATCCAATTAATACACCAGAGATAGAGAAAGGGTGGACAAATATGGCGAAAGTAGAAAACATGACAAATAATGGTGGTTATATAATAGATGTAAAAACCACTGCTAAAACAATTACTATGAAGATAGTAGGTACTTTTACACCAGATCAAGCGGAACAATTTCATCTAGACTATCGTAAACAAATCAGCATCATTTCAACGATTGATTTTGTTTTAGAGGTAGATTGTAGAGAGATGAAGGCAATCAATCAGGAGATGATACCTAAATTAATGCGATCTTATGAGCTATATAAAGAATCAAACTATAAAAAAATCGTATTTGTAGTTAATGATAATGAAGCTATCCAAGAGCAGTTAAACCAAGTTGCTCAATCTATCATTCTACCTAACTATCAAATAATTAGAGTATAATTAGCCGAATAAAAAGGGCCAAAACTTAAATTTTGGCCCTTTCGCTACTAAATTTGATTAATTTACAAAAAAGGGGATGGTAAAAATATTAGTTTTCCAAGTTCACTCTTAGAGCATTCGCCATAATTTTAGGCAAGTCTGTATTATCATAGAAACCTGCAAACTTTTCAGCTTGAGGACCATATGCATAAACAGGAATGTCTGCTCCAGTATGATTAGTACTTGTCCAGCCAATACCAGCATGATCACTTACTACTCTATTAATAGCAAGTGCTACATCACTAGCATTCTGAATGGATTGTACTTCATCTTCCGTAAGGCTTAAATTAGTATATTCTTCAACTATTTCTTTTGCGTTGGAGCGGTCCTCATTCAATTGAGTAGCCATGAAGTCTCCAGTCGCTGTTACCTGATTCAATATGTCAGCGTTCAATCCTGAGTATGCACCAGATCCTGTTGTCATACCACCAGTATCATGGTCACCAGCAACAATCACTAGTGTCTTACCATCTTGTTCAGCAAAATCAATGGCAGCTTCAACTGCTTCTTCAAATGCCGCTACATCAGACATAGCCCATGCAGCATCATTGGCATGCCCTGCCCAGTCGATTTGACTTCCTTCTACCATAAGGAAAAACCCATCCTTATCTTGCTCTAAAATCTCGATGGATGCCTCTGTCATTTCAGCTAAACTAGGCTCTACACTTTGATCGCGGTGTAATTCAGGAGAAAGTGCATCATCAGCAAAGAGTCCAAGTAGTCTTTCGCCTTGATTTACATTAATATCGGCATTGTCTTGTAACTCTTCTCTAGTTTCCACGTAGGTAAATCCAGCATCTTCTGCTTGTTCGATCAGATTGACGTCTTCTTGGTTACCACCTTCTGCTTCAGGTAAGAACATATTTTTCCCTCCACCTAGAAGGACATCTACTTCACTAGAGATATACTGTCTGGCAATTTCTGTTTGATTATTTCTATCTTCTACTTTTGCAGCAAAAGATGCAGGTGTGGCATGTGTGATCGTGGATGTAGCTACTAATCCAGATGATTTACCAGCTTCTTCAGATACATCTAAGATGGTTGTTAGTTCATTTCCTTCTTGATCAAGGCCGATTACACCATTATTAGTTTTTACACCACTAGCCATGGCTGTACCAGCGGCTGCAGAATCTGTTACGTCAGCGTTTGCCGAATTGGTCGTAAACATTCCTTTTAGGTGTTCGTCCCAAACAGCATCTTCCCCTTTGTAGACACGGTAATTGGAAGCATAGTCTCCACTAAATCCGTCTGGAATCATGTAAATAATATTATCGATTTTCTTTCCACCATATCCATTACCGTTTCCTTTTCCTGGTGATTCAGGCTTGTCCGCAAAAACCGGAACACTCACAGCAGACAAAATTAGACCTGTACTAAGAGCTACAGCACCAACCTTTTTAAACATTCTTTACCAACTCCTTCATAATTTTGCTTACAGTTACAAGATACTAGATAAATATTGATAGACTATTAATGGATGGTAAACATTAAGTGAAAAAAATACCGGCTTAACATCCATGATTATTTACCTTGATCCATGAAAATCTGATGACTATCCTTCTTCTTTACTAGTTAACGTTCGGTACTTTACGTCATTAATCTGGATGTGGAGAATATAATATCAAAAAATGGCATTTTTTTATGGTGTCTATGCTAAATGTGTTTACTATCCACATCAAATAGATCTTTTATACTAAGCTAAAAGCATTGTATATTTTGCGAACAATCCTTTAATACTGTAAAATATCTTATGGTTTGTAGAATGGTGACATATACCAAAAGAAAAAAGAGGAATAATAAATTGGGTAATAATACTTATTTCATCTGAAATGATCTACATCTACCAATGCGAGACTCCAATTAAATATACAAGAGAAAGGAAAGAGTATATGGCAAAAATAGAAAGCATGACAGCTGATGGTGGTTACGTTATTGATGTTAAACCCACAAGTAAAGCTGTTTATATGAATGTAGTGGGGACCTTTACACCTGAGCAAGCGGACAAATTCCATCAAGATTATGAAAAACAGATAGGCTCTATCTCTACTATTGATTATGTGTTACAAGTAGATTGCAAGGATATGGAGGTAATCAATCAAGAAATGACACCAAAGTTAGCCCAATCCTTTAAGTTATATAAGAAATCTGGTTTTAAAAAAGTCGAATTCTTCATCACTAATAATGTAGTGATCAAAAAGCAGCTCAACCATATTGCCAAAACGGTTGATTTGCCAAACTATGAAATAATTGAAGGATAAAATAATGCGAAAAGCCCTTTAAATAGGTTTTTCGCGTTATTTTTATTATCATGAAAAAGATTGAAATACTCAAGATCTCAACAATAATATATTCATTTGGAACCGTTTATGGTCCGCAAATTATGATCGAACAAATTGGGCATATGTAGAAAAGAATATATCGTAATTTGCCTCATTGATAAATTAATACTGCAAGAACACTTTAAAATGGATGATGAACAAGTAAACGTTCATTGCATTTTCTAAAGTTTAAATTTGAGAATTATTGTCACTCCTTAAACTACTAAGAGTATAACCTTTATTGACGGAAATTTACTTTATATAGAAGTATAATTTTTAACTTTTTTTACAAAATAAAAAAGGTTTAGCAACGGTCCATAAAGTATTTAATATTGAAGGGTAGTGTTCAACATGGTTCCATCGATTAAGCCTGTAATTGGAATTACGTGTTCGATTGTTAGTCACAATAACATCCCCAGTTATAATCTGCATGAGAAGCATATTCAGTCCGTAATGCAAGCAGGTGGAGTTCCTATCATTATTCCCACAGGTCCAGAAGTGATGGCGGAAGTATGGGTCAGTATTTGCAACGGCATTATACTTAGCAGTGGAGAAGATATCGATCCCAATTCGTTTGGAGGTCATCCATCTCCCAAAATTCAAAACACCAATAAAAAAAGGGATCTTACTGAAATAGAATTGGTGAAATATGCACAAAAACAAAGTAAACCAATTCTGGGGCTTTGCAGAGGTGCAACCATGTTAAATGTTGCATTAGGAGGCACAGTAATACAAGATATCGAGACTAGTAATCCTAATGCAATCAACCATAACCAACAGGCGGCAAGACCGGAACCTACCCATTATATTCAAATCGATAAGACGAGTCAGTTATATCAGGTTCTTGCCAGCTCAAGTATCCAAGTAAACAGCATTCATCATCAGGCAATTGATCAGCTTGCAACAAATCTGAAAAAAGTAGCGATTGCCCCAGATGGTATCATTGAAGCGGTGGAAGGAGTCGATAAAACTTCCCCAATGATAATGGGCATCCAGTGGCATCCTGAGGAGATGGCGAGTGAAGACGCAACAATGCAAGGGATATTTGATGCTTTTGTTAAAGCATGCAAAAATTAAGCATATTGTTAGGGGAGAGTATTATGTCTACATCAGAAGAAAGGTCCTATGTCTGGTATGCAAGCTATGGATCTAATTTAAGCAAGGAAAGGTTTTTATGTTATATCAAAGGTGGACGACCTAAAGGTTCGGAAAAAAGAGAGGTAGGGTGTAGAGATAAATCCCTTCCAATTGCTGAAGGAACACATATCATGCCATATCCGCTATACTTTGCAAAAGAATCACAGCGCTGGCAGAAACAAGGGGTAGCTTTTATCGGATTGAGTAAAGATGAACAGTTCCATACATACAGTAGAAAATATTTAATAACAGAAGAGCAATTTATGGATGTAGTACAACAGGAAAATAACGGAGCGGAGATACATATTGATTTAAATGAAGTGGTGGAGAGCGGATACAAGACATTACGAGACTCGTGGTATGGAACGATTTTGTTTTTAGGTGAAGATGATGGTTACCCTATCGTCACTTTCACTGCAGATTGGGATTTAGATGTCCCTTTTCATACACCATCTAAAGAATATTTAAGCATGATCATTCATGGTTTAAAATCAACATTATCGCTGGAGAATAAGGATATTTTAGATTATTTGATTACGAAACCAGGGATAGATGGTCATTATACGACAGCAAGACTTGAAAAGATAATTGAAGAAGTGTAAAAATACGATTGTCCGGGATTCCCGGACTTTTATATTGTCTTGGTCCTAAATTCTCCGAAGTTGATAATTATTCTTAGAAATAAATAACGCACTTACGAGATTTTTGTTTTTTACGAAAAATTATATACATAAATGTTCCCTAAGAGGAAAATATATACTTGAATTTAAAATACAGGAGGTTACTATAGTGCAAAATCAAAACCAAAATCAGATGCAAAACAATGCGCAAATGCCACAAAATATGGCGAATCAAGGGACTAGTCATAATCATGGTGCACATGAAATGATGGATTCCCATGAATTAATTGGTGGCTTAATCGGAATGATGGAGCAGTATCAGTTGTATGATCAACATATTCAAGATCAGGAATTAAAAGGTATCCTGCAGCGCCAAACTTCCTTTCTTACGCAAATGTATAACACCATCGTAGAAAGCTTCCAAACTGGACAAGATCCACAAGTACCAACACAACAGTACAAGATGCAACAAAATAACGAGGTTACTTACGGCACTCAGGCTGGGCAACCAAAAAAACCAAAGCAGTCTGTTAATGAGTTTACGGATGAATGTTTCTCCTCTTTTATGTTAGGTCATACTAAATCAGTGGCTTCTGGACTCACTATGGCAGCAGTAGAGATGAACAATCCGGTATTGCGTCGCATTATTGCAGATAGTGTGCCGAACATGATTGAGATGAGCTATGAACTGTTCCTATATCAAAACAAACATGGTTATTATCAATTGCCGAAACTAGACGCTCAAGATATGAATAATATGCTGCAAGCTTACACGAAAGCTCCTCAACAGGGTATGCATTAAGAAAAAAATAAGCAAACCTCAAATACGTTACGCTTTTGAGGTTTGCTTTATATATTCTAGTCTGTTTTTAATTTGGAATACATCTGTAAATCAATAAACTTATCCTTTGATTTTTCACACTGTCTTAATGTCCCCTCATAAGTAAAACCTAACTTATCTAGAACTCTCACCGAATTAACATTTTCCGGTTCCACCTTCGCTTCGATTCGATGGAAACCTAATCTATTATAGGCATAATCAATAAGAGTTGAGATGGCCTCTGGCGCGAAGCCTTTACCCCAGTGTTTTTTGGCTATTTCATAGCCTATTTCAACCTTTTTATTCTCGAAATCAAGTGAATTATATCCACAGGATCCGATAATTTCGTTAGAGTTTCTTTCTATGATGGTAAAACGGATTGCTTTATGATCTTGTGCCAACCCGTCGAGAAAAGAGATCATTTCCTCGGCCTGCTCTTTCGTTGTAAAGTTACTAATGTTCATAAACGCTGTTACATCAGAGTCAGACCAAATGGTAAACAGATTAGCTGCATCTTTAGAAGTCATCTTCCTTAAGTGCAGTCTTTTCGTATATAGTTGTTGTATCAATACTTTTACCTCCCATTTGTGAGTTTAATTGCTGGAAAAAAATATTGATATCTGTGCATCATTCAGTCCCTTCTAAGCTATTATCTTGTCGAACACTTAAAGGTAAGCATAATCCTTCAGGTTTAAAACTGTTTCCTTGTCTGTTAAATAGGCTGCAACTTCTCTCCCAATAACGGGTCCTGCTGTTAATCCGGAAGAACCTAAACCATTAACGGAAAAGATATGATCTGCAGTCCATCCAATATACGGCAATGAATCCCTTGTAAAAGGACGTAAACCTACAGCCATAAATTGGTCTTGGATAGTAGTTTCCGGAAAATAACGCATTGCCTCATGATGAAGGTATTGTTGATTTTCTTCTGATGGGGCAATGGAAAAATCTTCGGTATCCTCGTGAGTTGTTCCAATCGCAAACTGGTTATGCTCAGTTCCTACAATGTACATTGGCCCAAGTCCCATCACAACGGGGTTTTCTTTACTCTGATACGCATCATCCAGTTTGAGGTGCAATAATTCTGCCCGTTGATGTCGGACTAAAGGTGTATGATAATACTCACTAGCCCATGCACCAGTAGCATAGATAACAGTACCTTTTGCCTCATCAGGCTTGATAGCTTGTTGTATCCATTTACCACCATGAAGGCGTATCCCTTCTTTTAAAGCTGAAAGTAGACTTTCTCCACGGATTTGCCCCCCACCTTCTACAAATACGGCTGGATAACAATCAGTCAGATTTGGATGCATTTCTTTCACTTCTGCTTTTGACAGTTTATAAACTTCTCCCATTTCTGGTGAGCCATCCTGTTTGGCAGAAATCCGTTCATATGCAAGTTGCTGAATCCGCTCATCTTTAAAAAGACATATCGCTCCATTTCGTTTGTATCCAGTAAACTGCCCGGTTGTTTCCTCAAGTTCTTGAATGAAATCCGGGTAATAACGAGCACCTTCCTGAACAAGTCTGTACCATTTTTTATTTCTGCGCTGACTGACCCATGGGCAAATGATCCCTGCTGAAGCAGTAGTTGCTTGTCCTTTATCATAGCGATCAAAGACAGTAACAGAATTCCCGGTTTTGGCAAGATGATAGGCTATGGAAGCTCCGGCAATTCCACCGCCAATGACAGTATATGTCGACATGTAACCCCTCCTAAATGATATTATAGCGCAAATCGACGTTGAAACGAAATAGCTGAGGAGTGATGCCGATATTTCCCGAGAAATAATTTTTAACACAACATTCTTCGCTAAAGTGTTGTATTTAAAAGTGTGATAACTAGAAATATGTTGCATTAATTGTTACAATAATGCTATATAAAATCAGACTCCCACTAATGGAGATTTACGGACGATTAGCGCCGTGATAAATAACGGAGAGGGGATATCTACACATTGAATACGAAATACCTAGACTTACTTGCTGAAAAATATGACAGTGAAGAAAAAGTGGTAACCGAAATCATTAACCTGAAAGCAATTCTGAACTTACCAAAAGGTACCGAGCACTTTGTCAGTGATTTGCATGGGGAATATCATGCATTTCAGCATGTGTTGAGAAATGGTTCAGGGAAAGTGAAAGAAAAAATAACGGATATTTTCAAAGATAAATTGTCACAAGATGAAATTAATGAATTCGCTACTTTGGTCTACTACCCTGAAGAGAAATTAACATTAATCAAAAATAATTTTAATCATAAACAGGATTTACATAACTGGTATGAGAAAATTATTTGCGATATGATTCAACTGATCCCATACGCATCTTCTAAGTATACTCGCTCAAAGCTGCGTAAGGCATTACCAGAACAGTTTGTCTATGTTATCGAAGAATTGCTTTATAAATCTGATAAATATTCCAACAAAAAACCGTATTATGAAAAAATCGTCCAACAGATCATTACGCTAGGCCAGGCAGATAAATTGATCACCGGACTTGCTTATACGATTCAACAGCTGGTAGTGGATCATCTTCATGTAGTAGGAGATATTTACGATCGTGGACCTGACCCAGATAAAATTATGGATACGCTCATTAACTATCATTCTCTAGATATCCAATGGGGAAACCATGATGTTCTATGGATTGGTGCTTTTGCCGGTTCGAAAGTTTGCCTTGCTAATATCATTCGTATTTGTGCCCGTTATGATAACCTCGATATTATTGAAGATGTTTATGGGATTAATCTTAGACCATTATTAAATTTAGCTGAAAAATACTATGATGATAACCCTGCTTTTAGGCCGAAGGAGCATCCTGATAAACCTCTATCAGCGGATGAGGCATTACAAATTACTAAAATTCATCAGGCGATAGCAATGATTCAATTTAAATTAGAAAGTCCAATTATTAAACGACGTCGATTCTTTAATATGTCGGAAAGACTTTTATTGGAGAAAGTAGATTATGAGAAGAATCAGGTAACGATTTATGGAAAAACATATTCACTTGAAAATACTTGCTTTGCTACAGTAGATCCAGAAAATCCGGCAAAACTGTTACCGGAAGAAGAGGAGGTAATCGATAAACTCTTACTTTCCGTTCAATATTCGGAGAAATTATCTAGACATATGAAATTTCTCATGAAAAAAGGGAATCTATATTTAAGATATAACGGCAATTTATTAATTCATGGTTGTATTCCTGTTGATGAAGACGGAAATATGGAACAGATGGAGATTGAAGGCAACACCTATAAAGGCCGTGACTTACTGGATAAGTTTGAAGAATACTTACGCCATGCTTTTGCAAATTTGGAAGAGACAGATGATCTGGCAACAGACATGGTTTGGTATCTCTGGACAGGGGAATATTCATCCTTGTTTGGAAAACGTGCAATGACAACATTTGAGCGCTATTTCATTACAGATAAACAAGCACATAAAGAACAAAAAAATCCTTATTTTTATTTGAGAGAAGATGAGGAAGTATGCCGTAAAATGTTGCAAGAATTTGATCTTGATCCTGATCAAGGACATATTATCAATGGCCATACCCCTGTTAAAGAAGTAGAAGGGGAGAATCCAATCAAAGCAAACGGTAAAATGATTGTCATTGATGGTGGGTTTTCCAAAGCGTATCAGTCAACTACTGGTATTGCTGGATATACATTGTTATATAATTCATTTGGCATGCAGTTAGTTGCTCACCAACATTTTAATTCTAAAGAGGATGTTCTGCTAAATGGTGCAGATGTTTTATCAGTTAGAAGAGTAGTAGACAAAGAACTCGAACGAAAAAAAGTGAGAGAAACCAATGTTGGAAAGGAATTATTAGAGGAAATTGAAATGTTGAAGCAATTGATGGAATACCGTTATATGAATTAAACAATTATTTTATCCTCCCCCTCTTCTTTTATAGGAAGAGGGGATTATTAACCCTTGAGGCGTAGTATAATTTAGAAGTAAGTAGTATAGAATCTGCCATGTAAAGGTGATAACACTTTTAAAAGCAGGTGATCAATGTCTCACCTGCTCAAACAATTTATACAAATAAAAGAGCCCCTTTAGTTGTTCCTCCACTAAATAATCCATATAAATAAGTGAGTCTTTTGCTACTTTTTTTGCTTTGAAAATGTTATTGTTATCAAATTCTTTTACCATTTCTCTGATAATTTCTATAGAGAAATAAGCTTTTCTAAGTGTTCGAATAATTAATAGTTTACTGATATCTTGTTTGGTGTAACTCCTATAACCATTTTCTTCATTACGTTTGGGTTCTATTAATTCTTCCTTTTCCCAATGGCGTAAAACAGTTGTAGGGAGTTCTAATGCTGTTGCTACTTCACCAATTGTGTAGGAATTCTTTTGTTTTTTAAGAGGGACTTTCTCCGGATTTTCTAGTTCCAACACTTCAATTACTTTTTCTGTTTTTTCTTTTTCTTTGTGTAGTTCTGCTTGTTTTTCGTTTACTAGCCATAGAACTTCGGTTAATTTCTTTTCTTGAACAAGTGGCATGATTTCTTTGACAAATCCCATACCAAAGCCAGTATTCAAGGCGCGTATACATTCAAAATAGGCGACATGTTCCTCTGTATAAACACGATAGCCATTTTCTTTCCTTTCTGATGGAGGCACGATCCCCCAAGTCTCATAATGTCTAAGAGCACTCGTAGTAATCTTCAGTTTTCTTGCAATATCAATCGGACGAACCATGTTATCCCCCCCCTGTCATCATACAACTATTATCTATATTTTTCTGTGCTTTTTCAAACTTTAAAGAAAAACCTTCGACTATAAGTGACTGGAATTTACCCAAACAACAATACTGGTTCCAATCAACCTTATAACTTGCATGAATGTAATAGAATAGTAAAGAAGAATTGGGGTTATAAAAGCCAAAAGGTAACCAGAGTTGGTCACCAATTCTTTCTATCGCCTTAGTATCATTTACGTAACGCTTCTAAGACATTATAATTGGTATAGATTTACATATTCTTTACGATATTTTAATTCTAAGTTAATAGTAGATTTCTAGAATGAAAGTAGGTAGATGTTGTCACTTGTTCTGTAATACTTACATCTAATGTTTTAACATAATAGGTTTAATAGAAAACAATAAATATTTAGGAGGTAATCATTATATGACAAGTAATAAGAGATTCGGCTTTTCTTTCAGAATGGTTGCTATTATTGTCTTAGTATTAACGATAGTCTTACCTATGAGTACATTGGCTGCTGAGGATGACAGTGATTTTTCATTAACGATCATGCATATGAATGATACACATGCACATGTAGAACCATTACCTCGAATGTTAACAGCTGTAAAAGAAGTGCGAGCTGATAATCCTGATGCACTGTTACTTCATGCTGGGGACGTTTTTTCTGGTACTTTGTATTTTAACCAGTTTCACGGAAAAGCTGATTTGGCCTTATTAAACATGATGGATTTTGATGCAATGGTATTTGGGAATCATGAGTTTGATTTGGGTTCAGGTGAAGACGGACATAAGTCTCTATCAGAATTTGTAGCGGAAGCACAGTTCCCATTCCTTGGAACTAATATTGATTTCTCAGGGGATCCATTTATGACATCTTACATAGATGAAAACGCATTTTCTGACTCACCAGATAATGGATCTGTCTATGATGGCATTATTAAAGAAGTTAATGGAGAACAGGTTGGTATTTTCGGGCTGACGACAGAAGATACAGCGAATATTTCGAGCCCGGTAAATGTTCAATTCTTGAATTATCTTGAAGAGGCCGAACGAGCTGTAGCGGCTTTCGAAGAACAAGGAGTGGACAAGATTATTGCATTAAATCACATTGGCTATGATAGCACACCAGATATAGGAAATGACCTACAGCTTGCAGCAAGTGTCGACGGGATTGATGTCATTGTTGGTGGACACTCTCATACGAGATTAGATGAACCAACGATTGTATCAACAGATGAGAATGGAGCAGAAAAAGATCCAACCGTTATCGTTCAGGCACACCAATACGCACAGCTACTGGGTAAATTAGATGTTAATTTTGATGAAAATGGTGTAGTTGTAGGCTATGATGGTCAACTAATCGATATTAACGAAAAAGAAGCTGATCCAGAAGCTGAGGAAGTACTGTCTTCCTACAAAGAAGAAGTAGATGAGCTAACCAATCAAGAAACAGGCGCAGTGGCGATGAAAGATATTCCAAATCCCCGCTTAGGTGATAGTGACGTTAGTGTTCGAGCAAATGAAACAGAATTAGGAAATCTTATCACTGATGCAATGCTAGCAAAGGCTCGAGAGAAAAGTCCAGAAGTTGTGATTGCCATGCAAAATGGTGGTGGAATCCGTGCGGCCATTGATGAAGGTCCGATTACTGTTGGAGAAGTAATTGCCGTATTACCGTTCGGAAATGATCCAGTTGTTGCAGAATTAACAGGAGCGGAAATTAAAGAAATCTTAGAGCACAGTGTCCGACAAGCACCTGCAGAAAGCGGTGGATTTTTACAGGTTGCTGGTATGAAATTTAACTACGATAGCACTAAAGAACCTGGATCCCGAATTGTTACGATGGAAGTAGAAGTAGATGGTGAATATGAGGATATTGATGTAGACCAAACTTATTTAGTAACGACAAACAATTTCACAGGTAAAGGTGGAGACGGTTTTGAAGTCTTTGCTCAAGCGTATGATGAAGGACGAGTAAGAGATATCGGTGAAATTGACTGGGAACAATTACGAGATTATATGGTAGAAGATTTAGGTGGTGTGGTTGATCCGGTTATCGAAGGTCGCATAAATGACTTATTAGGGGAAGAACCAGAAGCGCCTGAGAAACCTGAAGAGGACAATGATGGAACTCCTGATGAAGAAGGTCAAGATGATGGCGGCGACAATGGTGAAGGAACTGACAACAACGGATCTAATGATGGAACAGATAACGGTAAGGACACAGAAAAAGATACTGACAAAGTAGGTTCTGAAGATGAAGAAGATAAAGTAGATTCCGAACAAAAAAATGGTCAAGAAACTTCAGAAGATAATAACAATGAAGTAGGCTCTGGTAATGAAAGTAATCAAGAAGAAGGAGAGCGTCTCCCGGATACGGCTACTAATATGTATACATTTCTCTTATTAGGAGCAATCGTCCTGATTATAGGAATAGGTTTCCTAGTATATAGAAAAGTAAAACTGTCATAAACTAATCGAGCATTTAAACAGCAACTCATTATAGGTCTGTGCTTTGCTATATTTTAGCATGCACAGACCGTATTTTTTGATAGTAACGAGCACCAGAACACGTGAATCCTTGAATAGAATACATTTTAATCTATAATGATTTCTCAAAATTTCTAAGTAACATATTAAAATGGATAAATATGTTATACAATAGTTCTAAGATGTTTGTAAGAAAGAGGTGTAGATAATGCTTCGTAATGAAATGACAGAACATTTGCATATTCAATATCCGATTATACAAGCACCAATGGCAGGTGGAATAACAACGTCAAAGTTGGTAGCTGAGGTTTCAAACAATGGTGGCTTGGGCATGATTGGAGCAGGTTATATGTCTCCTATTCAAATCCGTGAACAGATTAGAGAAATAAAGGAGTTAACCCTCAATCACTTTGGCATCAACCTATTTGTTCCAAGAGAATTTGATGTGACAGAGAATGAAATGAATACAGCTAATCGATTATTGCAGCCTATTCGTGAGCAATTGGATGTAGAAACTGATATGGAAATTTCGACGTTTAATAAAGTAACAGAAACATTCCAACAACAAATAAAGGTTATTATAGAAGAAAGGGTTCCTGTTTGCTCTTTTACCTTTGGTATTCCTTCTAAAGAAATAATTGAGAGGTTAAAACAACAAAACATTATTTTGATGGGAACCGCTACAACAGTTAATGAGGCAATTGAAGTGGAAAAGAGCGGGATGGATATTGTTGTTGTGCAAGGTAGTGAGGCAGGTGGTCATAGAGGTACATTCTTGGATGAGGAGCAAGAAAGCTTGGTAGGATTAATGTCTTTAATCCCACAGGTTGTTGATCATGTAAGTATTCCTGTTGTTTCCGCAGGGGGAATAATGGATGGAAGAGGCTTAAAGGCTTCTATATGTTTAGGAGCTCAAGGTGTTCAAATGGGAACCGCTTTTTTAACCTGTTTGGAAAGTGGTGCTAATGCAATACATATAGAAGAAATTCTTCATGCGACAGAAGACCAGACAGTTTTGACGCGAGCCTTTTCGGGAAAATCGGCTAGAGGAGTTAACAATAAATTCATTTCCAACATGAAACAACATGAAACATCTTTACCAGATTTTCCTGTTCAAAACAGTTTAACAAAAGGAATTAGAAAAAACGCTTCTTTACAAAAAAATCGTGATTATATGTCGCTTTGGTCTGGACAAAGTCCACGATTAGCTAAAAGACAAACAGTTAAATCGTTAATTCAAAATATTATGAAAGAGGTAAATGAAAGTAATTAATAACACTTGATCAATATTATATTCCAATAAAAAAAGCAGGGAAATGATCCTGCTTTTCCCTCGCCTTAATTTTCCGTATCGAATAAAAACGTTACTCCGAATTTGTCAGTTAAGCTACCATATCCAGGACTAAATCCTTTTGCTCTTTTCAAAGATTAATAATTCACTTTCAAAAATATGGAGGAACTATTGAAAATGCTAAATGATCTTAAATCAGATTGTAAAAACTGCTTTGCTTTATGTTGTGTGGCTTTACCCTTTAGTAAGTCTCATGATTTTCCCTTCACTAAAGATGGTGGAAAACCATGTCGAAACTTATGCTCCAATAATATGTGTTCGATTCATGACCAATTGAAAGACAAAGGCTTTAATGGTTGTGTTACGTATGAATGCTTTGGTGCAGGCCAGCGTGTTTCACAAACTATCTATGGCGGGAAAGACTGGCGTGAAGATAGTAAACATGCAGAAGAGATGTTTGCTGTGTTTCCTATTGTTCAGCAACTACATGAAATGCTTTGGTACCTCAAACAAGCATTAAAAATAATGGAAACAGAACCATTAAATGACCATCTTCAGCAAATTTATAATGATACTGTAAAACTAACTAATAAGTATCCAAAAGATATTCTAGAATTGAATATTATGGAACATAGAAGTATTGTCAACAGTCTGTTGCAAAAGACGAGTCAATGGTATCGGAAAGACTTTATGAATAAAAATAAAAGAATAATGGAGACAAGTGATTTAATAGGTGAAAGTTTAGTAGGGGCAGATCTTAAAGGAGAGGACTTTCGCGGGAAGCTATTAATAGCAGCAGATTTGAGCAATTGTGATTTAAGAAAAGTAGATTTTATTGGGGCTGACCTTCGAGATGCCAAGTTATTTGGAGCAGATTTGACAAGTGCTCTTTTTCTTACACAATCTCAACTTAATTCAGCAAAAGGAGATAGCCGTACCAGCATTCCAAGTTATTTAGAGAAGCCTAGTCATTGGCGGTAATACATAGATTAACGGAATGTATCTTGCCCCCTCTTTTGACAAGACGTTCATTATCGAAAGGAGAACACCAATGAAAATCAACCATATTTTATTTGTAAGCCCTTTGAATCAAGAATTACAAAATCTGATAGAAGATTATAAACTAGACAAGGAATTTCGTTATTTGACAGAAGAAGAAATAAGAGATGAAGATTTAGGCTGGGCTGATGCGTTTGTATCTTTCAAAACTAGAGCAAGTTATGACTATAGTAAAGTGAAATGGGTTCATTCTTTAGGTGCAGGTGTAGATAGTTTCTTATTCAAAAAAAAATGGAATGACGATGTAATCTTAACCAGAACGATATGTTCGTTTGGAGAAAGAATTAGTGAGTATTGCCTTAGCTACATACTAAAAGACTTACAGTATCATGATCAATTCTTTCATCAGCAAGCGGAGAAGCATTGGAAACCTACCACACCTAAGATGTTAAATGATTCAAAAGTAATGATTTATGGTACAGGAGAAATAGGTCAAAAAATAGCACAAGTCCTTTCCTTTTTTGGTGTAGAAGTTTACGGAGTATCATGGAGTGGTGAACAAAAAGAGTATTTCAAAGAAGTATTTACAGTTAACTCGCATTCTGCATTTTTGAATAAAATGAATTATCTAATTAATACCTTGCCATTAACGGAAAAAACAGAGCATTTATTTAATAAGGATATTTTTTCAGGTTTATTGAGTGTCGGTTTTATCAATGTTGGCAGGGGCGAATCTGTTAGTGAATTAGACCTCTTGCATGCATTGGAAATTGGTCAGGTCAGGTTTGCTGTACTTGATGTATTTCAAGAGGAGCCACTGCCACAAGACAGTCCATTGTGGCAACATCCAAACGTGATGATTACACCACATATTTCAGCTGTGACAACTGCTAAAGAAGCGGTAGAATGTTTTGTTGATACACTTGAAAGTATAGAAAAGGATAATTCTTTACCTAATAAAGTAGATGTCAGAAAAGGATTTTAATAGCGTACAAAAATAATCCCTTAACAGCTAGCTAATGAAATATACTACTCATAGATGATAGCTAGTTTAGTATAAGAAGAAACGGACCATTTTGTAGAGTAATTGAAGAAAGAACTTGAATATAGTATAAAATCGTATTTTAGGAGGTTTTTAATTTGACTGTATTAGACGAAAATCAAGTTTATGAATTATGGGTAAAAGCATGGAACGAGGATGTTTCTATACTTGATAAGGTAACAGCTTCTGCTTGCATGGTTCATCAGGCAAGAACTGACGGAAAATCTTCAGCTGATAAAAAGGGAGCAGAAGCCTTAAAGGGAATCATTAAGGATGCTAGCGCCTTTTTTGAGGATGTTGATATGAAGGTAGTAGTAGGTCCTATCATAGACAGTCCGTATGTCTCGGCACGCTGGCAATTTACAGGAGCTTATAAAGGAGGCATGCCAGGTGCTAAGGCAGAAGAGGGAAAGATAATAAGCTTTAACGGTATGGATATTATGCAAGTTGAAGATGGAAAAATAAAAGGTTATTGGGTATCTTCTGATGGCGTACACTTAATGGAGAAGCTAGGGGTATTTTGATTTGGTTTTCACCGCCGGGTATTCGAGAAAAGGGCGCATCTTGAATAACATATTTAAATAGAACTAGTGTAAATGATTAGGAATTGGCTAAATCAATAAAAGTCAAGAAACAAAGCAGTCATAGCTATTGTGTTTCTTGACTTTTATCTTTAGTTGTTTTGCATTTTGACGTTATGTTGGATTATTATTTATTTTTTTTACAATTAAGTAAGGTATCCACACCACCAGTGGGAATAACATAGCCATGCCCAGTACACTCACTGAAATCTCTGAAGCAATCGGTTGATTTTCTTCTTCAAAACTCATAGTCATGGCAATCCCAAAAATAAAAGCATTCACAATGAATACTAACATAAAATACCAACGTAAAACGCGACGCAGAATGAAGAAAAATAGTAGACTGATAACAAAAAACATAACAAAAATGGGCCAGGGATTTTCCTCAGCAAACCATCCGTATTTATAAAGCTCTATTAGTCCTAAGGTTATTGTTAACATTAGTGCATAGCTTAATAGAACAGCATTTGCAATTGGTCTGAATAAGGAATTGTCTTTCTCAACAGGTTCTATTGTATATTCTTTTGGTGGATATGTTCGAGACCATTCTCGATATACTTCTTTCTGCTGCTTCTTCCAATTACCTTGATGTTCAATTGGAATCTCATGAATATTGGATTCTAAACGTCTTATCCTTTCTTGATCTGTAAACATATCTCGCTCATAACTAAAGAGTACTTCTGTTGTGAATTGTACGGGTATATTTCTTTTTTTGAAATAGGTTAACCAGATATTAATATTCTCGTAATTACTGGCAAATGGAAGCTTCAACAATTCTTTAGTTGAATTTACTTCGTGAATAATGTAAAGTATATAACTTTTCTCGATATGCTTTGTTCCATGTCTCGTTAGATATTCATTTATGATATATGGAGCAACAACCACTTTCCGTATAGCAGAAAGCTCTACCTCCAGCTTGGTAGGCTCTCTATCATAAGTATTTTCCCATTTATTTAATTGAATGATATCCGGATATAAGTTGTAAGTAGTGAGATGGTTATTTCGCCAGATTAATCCGCGAGCATAGGCAAACACTTTGGTAGCTAGCCAAATTCCTAGTGGGACAAGTAGCATAAGCAGTACGGACCATATATTGGTAATATTGCTGAAGACTATTATCGGCCCTACTACCATCGTAATGCATAGCAGAAAAAGCACGGAAATGATATAGGAAAATGTTATCCACCAGAAGGGATCGAATTTCTTCTCTACGTATTGGTACATAACCTTACTTGATTCCATATTTCCCTCCCAAAATGTAGTTAGATAAATAAATATTTGCTAAAATAAGTATAACAAAAAAAAGAAAGTTGTGAAGATATTGGATATTGTAAATGATATTATCTTTTCAAAATGGCAATGGGTGACAGTGTTTTTTTCTGTAGTTGCATTTACGGCGATGATACTTGGGAGATATCCAGTAAAGACGACTGTGAAATCGGGAATATTAGCATTTTTATTTAATTTTGTATTTGTCTCATTTTTTATTTATATGAATGTATCTGCTGAACAAACTCAGTTGAATGATATAGAAGTAGCAACTCCAGCTAATGATGCGTATATAGAGGAAAGATTAAGTGAAGTTTTTGAAGAGAATAAAGAACGGGCACAAAACAAGGAATTAGTTGGATTAGTAGAACCACTCAGCGAAAATGACAATGTCACATCTTATGTTTACGCTAAAAACTTCCATGAAGAATGGGAGTTTCATGGGAAGATAAGAGTTGCGATTTATGATGATAATGAGGACATAATTAATGATAAGGTGTTTGATATTTCATTGGAGCCGGGTGAGACGAAACAAATCGATACTGATTTTGGTGATCCGAATTTTTCCTGGTTTCGTTATGAGTTTTATCCAGAAGAGAGTTAATGGGAATTCCCTAAATAAAAAGTGATAAAAAAGACAGAAATCCAAATAATGAATTGGATTCTGTCTTTTTATCTTTCATTATCAATTTTGTTCATAGAATGTAGCTTCTCGCTATAAAATAAATTACTGAACAAATAAGGAAAGGTGAGATCATGACGTTATATGAAGCTATTTTAGAATGTTTCATTGAAAAACAAAAGCCAATGACTATTCAAGAAGTTGAAATATATATCGGTCAGCAATATAAACAAAAGTGGAAAGATATTGGCACTACTTTAGCAGATATGGTTCCGGTTAATTATGGTGGGAATTCTTCTTCGTCTGTACCAGCAGAATATAGAAGATTAAAAAGACTAACTAGAGGAACATACACGTTAATCTGAGAGTATTTCGTTAATATTTCCCCTGTTTACCGAATACAATAAATCATCATTGCATAAAAAAGGGGATGTCTGGTATGAAATCCAATTATTTAAAAAGTGCTATATTTGAACATCAATTTTGGCTGCAGGTGCTCGGAGATCATGCTCGGTTTATTCATGATTCCCTTTATCCATCACAAACCGAGGATATTGAAAAAGCCAAAATGTTTCGCACACAGTATGATCAATTGCTTGCTCAATCAAGTGCTATTGATACCTCCAATGCCATTTCATTCTCGATTATGGTGGAGGATCTCACAAAGCAATTCAGAGACTTCAAGCTTTCCATTATTGAACGGCACTTGACCGGTCAAATGGGGATTCATTTGACACCTACATTTTTGAATCACATGGTCAATGAATTGGAAGAGTATTTATTAATATTAGGCTATCTGAAGCAAGGAGAGGTACCACCTATTTTCCATGAATTACATCATCACCTTGTCTGGTTATTGGATGCATCCGGTCATGCGGGCGCGATTAATGATGAAATGGATGGTGTCGAGAAACGTTTAAAAGAGAAAAGTCATGCTTTCACAGAGCATTTTAATCAATTTTATTTAAAAGCAGTAGAACTGACCGGTTATTTACGTTCCAATGTTAACGCATTCCCCGCATTAAAAAAGTTTAATAATGATGTGGAGGTAGAAATAAGTTTATTTAAAACTTTTTTGCATGAATTGGAAGAAATGGAGCTTAGTGCGGAGGTATTAAGTACATTCACTGCTTCAATGGCTGATCACATGGCCCGTGAGGAACAATATTACTTAATGAAGGTGGCCCAGTCCAAGCAGGTTACTGGAAATTGAGTTAGTCAATTATTAACACTGAATAAAACAATAGATTTTAATACGAAAGAATTAAAAAAACACCTCAGTTCTATGAATACCATACGAAACGAGGTGTTTTTATTCTTTTATTAGAAGTGGAGAACTTAAGGCACAGTACTCTTTCTACTTTAATTATAGCATATAAAAAAAGGGAAATATAGACTATTTATTCTCGTTTCCTACTGCTAAAATCAATAGTACTTTAATGGTTAGGAGTGATGCAGATGAGTTCTTCGGTTCTAGATTTTCAGGAGATAGAAAAAACTCAGCTTATGCTCGTTGGTGGAAAAGGTTTGAATTTAGGGGAATTATCAAAAATTCAAGGAATACACGTACCAGAAGGATTTTGTATAACAACAGAGGGATTTCAAAAAGCCATCGGCCAAAATGAAACGTACCGTGCTTTGTTGGACCGACTAAAAAGGTTAAAGGTAGAAGACCGAGAACAAATTGCTGCAATCAGCAAGAAGATACGACAACTCATTATGAAAGTAGAAATTCCTTCCGAAGTTGTGAATACAGTTACTCACACTCTCTCCAAGTTTGGCGAGCAACATGCTTATGCAGTGCGTTCTAGTGCGACGACTGAAGATTTACCATACGCCTCTTTTGCTGGTCAACAAGATACCTATTTAAATATCATCGGCAAAGAAGCAATCTTACAGCATATTAGCAAATGTTGGGCTTCCCTATTTGCCGATCGCGCAGTAATATACCGTATCCAAAATGAATTGAATCATAATCAAGTATATATGTCCGTTATCGTTCAAAGGATGGTTTTCCCACAAGCTTCAGGGATATTATTTACCGCTGATCCAATTACCTCTAATCGAAAGGTACTATCAATCGATGCTAGTTTTGGGCTTGGAGAAGCACTGGTATCTGGATTGGTATCGGCAGATTGTTATAAAGTACAGGAAGAGGAAATCATCGATCAGATGATAGCTACCAAAAAAGTGGCTATTTATCCATTAAAAGAGGGCGGGACAGAGAAACGGCAGATCGATCCTGAAAAACAAAAGACTCAAACACTGATTGAACAACACATTTTACAACTGGCGCGCATTGGAAGACGGATTGAAGCTTATTTTGGTTGCCCACAAGATATCGAATGGTGTTTGGTGAATGATGCATTTTATATTCTTCAGAGTCGTCCAATTACTACTTTATACCCCATTCCAGAAGCCAATGATCCAAATAATCATGTCTATGTATCAGTTGGCCATCAACAAATGATGACTGATCCCATGAAACCATTAGGATTGTCTTTTTATCTCTTAACGACACCTGCCCCTATGCGTACAGCTGGTGGCAGATTGTTTGTTGATACCACCGATAATTTGGCTTCACCCGACAGCAGAAAAGCGGTAATAGATTCCCTAGGGAAATCCGATCCACTCATCAAAGACGCACTCCTAACTATCGTAAAGCGAGAAGGGTTTATAATATCATCATCGGAAGAAAAAGAACTTAATCCCAGTAAAAGCAATAAAATTATATCGTCTTGGGACCAAGAACAAATCGAAAATGATCCGACAATCGTTTCTGATTTGATTAAGAGTAATCAGATTTCTATTGAAGAGTTAAAACAAAATATTCGAACTAAATCCGGATCAGATTTATTTGATTTTATTCGAGAAGATATCCAACAATTAAAAAAGATTTTATTTGACCCACAAACTTCTGTTGTACTGATGACTGCTATGAATGCTTCATCATGGATCAATGAAAACATGAAGAAGTGGCTAGGTGAAAAAAACGCAGCTGATGCGATTTCCCAATCTGTACCAAACAATATTACATCGGAGATGGGTCTAGAGTTATTGGATGTGGCAGATGTAATAAGACCTTATCCAGAAGTAATTGATTTTTTACAACACGTAAAAGATGAAAACTTTTTGGACGAACTGTTGAAGTTTGAAGGTGGACAAAAAATCCGAGACGCAATAATTACTTTTCTCAACAAATACGGTATGAGGTGTGTCGGAGAAATCGATATTACTAGAAATCGTTGGAGCGAAAAAACAATTACACTTGTTCCCTTGATTCTTAATAATATTAAAAACTTTGAGCCAAATGCTAGCGGTCGGTTATTTGAGCGAGGAAGACAAGAGGCTTTGAAAAAAGAACACGAGTTATTAGAACGACTAAATCGACTGCCGGATGGTGAACAAAAGGCCAAAGAGACAAAACGAATGATCGATCTAATCCGGAATTTCAGCGGGTTTAGGGAGTATCCAAAATACAGCATGATAAATCGCTACTTCGTTTATAAGCAGGCTTTATTGAAAGAAGCCGAACAACTCGTACAGGCCAACGTTATTCATGAAATAGAAGATATATACTATCTCTCTTTTGAAGAGCTTGGTGAAGTCATACGCACAAATAAACTGGATTACCAGGTCATCAACATGCGGAAAGAAGAGTACAAATTATATGAAAAATTAACTCCTCCACGTGTTTTCACGTCTGATGGAGAAATCATTGTTGGTGAGTACAAACGAGAAAATCTTCCAGCTGAAGCCATTGCAGGTTTACCAGTTTCTTCTGGAGTTATAGAGGGGCGAGCACGTGTCATCTTAAACATGGGAGATGCCGATTTAGAAGATGGAGATATATTAGTCACCTCTTTTACAGACCCAAGTTGGACACCATTGTTTGTATCCATCAAAGGTCTAGTCACCGAAGTTGGTGGGCTGATGACCCATGGAGCAGTTATCGCGCGTGAATATGGGTTACCAGCAGTTGTTGGAGTAGAAAATGCTACCAAGCTCATAAAGGATGGACAACAAATTAGAGTGCATGGAACAGAAGGGTATATCCAAATCTTATAATTAATCAGTAACACCGCTCCAGTAATTACTAGAGCGGTGTCTTACAAATTTTTCAGGGATTAACAAGCTGCTTTTTCAGCCTTGTGCAGCAAATTCCTCTCTCAAAATCGAATAGATTTTTACATCCCAATGTTGCCCTTTGCCATATACTGCTTTTCTTAATATTCCTTCAAACATCATACCTGCTTTCTCCATCACTCTTGCTGAACCGATGTTTTCTACTAAACATTTTGCCTGAATCCGTTCTAAGTCCATACGGTTGAAACCAAACTTAATAACTTCTTTAACAGCTTCCGTGACAATCCCTTTGCCCCAATAGTCTTGAGAAATCACATAGCCGATTTCTGCAATATGTTGCTGTGTATCCCATGAGACAAAATCAATCGTTCCTATCATTCTCTGCTGATCTTTCCATTCGATTGCCCACGGAGCGAGATAATTACTTTCATATCTACTAATAATATATTCGACAAATGCTAGTGTTTCATCTAAAGACTGGTGCGTTTCCCATGTTACATATTTCGATACTTCCTTATTAGAACCATAGGCATAGATATCACGCACATCCCCTAAAGATACCTTTCGTAGTAGTAGTCGATCCGTTTCCAAGATCGGAAAATCACTAAATATATCTTCCACTTCCATTGTTCCACTACCTTTCATTTCTATCGTTTACATACCATCATGTGGTTACCATCTAGATCTTTAAATGTGAAAAAATGGCCAAATTGAATAGTTGAGAGTAATTCTACACCTTTGCTTTCCATATACTGATAGGCCACTTCAATATTATCTGTATTAAAATGGAAGGCAGGTGTTTTCAAAATCGTTTCTTCCCGGTAAATTTTACTGTCCAAAACGACATTTAATCCGTCTAATTCGAGAACATAGAGGTGTCCTCCAGGAAAGTCATCGTGAGGTTCTTTATCTAGCAAATCACAATACCAGTCACGAGCTTTTTCAATATTCTTCACGGGAATAAATACAGCGGTAATTCTGTTATTTAATGGATTCATACCAACAGCTCCTCTTTTTTGTAAGCTTTAGTAATATAACCATATTATGCTGCAGGAAACTAGTCAATGCTAAATAATGCTTTTGTAATACTAGTGCTAGTTAATGTGTTAAAATAGCTTGCAAAAGGAGGTTGTTCCAATGAATTACGGTACACTTAGCCAGCATGATGAACGATATTCATTAACATTTGAATATGAATTCCCATTTTCCTCAGAAAAAGTATTTGCTATCTTAATCGACCCGGCTTTCTTTACCCAATGGTATCCATTCGCAACAACGGAAATGGATGTAGAAGTCGGTGGTAAGCTGAAGTTTGATGATGAGGAAGGTTCTGTTTATGAAGGAGAAGTATTGGAGTTAAAGGCACCGCACACATTTGTTTTCAAAGAAGTAGACGATTTACTAGATATGCGAATAACGGGTAAAGAAGATGGATGTCTTTTTACATTTAAGCATTCTTTCGATGACGCATCTATGGCGATGTATATGGCTGCAGGGTGGCATCGCTGTCTTGAAGTATTTCAACAACTTGTATATGGTGAACCAGTTGAGTGGAAGGATAATGCTGAAGCGTTGCGTCAATACTATAAAAACTCCTTTGAAGAAGGAGAGTAGTGTGCCTGCGAAACTGCGCAATTCTGTGTTTAATAATCAAAATCGTAAAAAAAGTGTCGGTAGAAATTTTCTATCGACACTTTTTTTGTGACTCATATTTAGAGAGAAAATATTGGATTGTATATTACAGATATTTTAAAAGAAAAGGTGAAAAGCACTATTCTTAGTTAAGAATTGTTAACAAACATTTTACTAAACACGGAAATATTACAAAAATAAACTCATTGAATTATGTGGTTGTAATAAGAGATGTTACATATAAGTGTTTAGAACGATTTTAAGAAAAGAGATTAATCCCTTTCATTATTTTCGTGAGCGTTTTCTCTTCCGATGTTATGAAGGGTATTAGGACGTTAGACATTAATCTTTTCATGCCTGATGCAAGTTTGACACCGTGTTTAGCAGAGTTTAGATTGAAAAAGGTAACAACAAAAGAAAGGTGGGAAGAAATTCAGCAGCCGAAAAAAATATATAATAATAGAAATGGAGCTAGCAGAATGATAAAAACATCGACAATATTTCAATTCTTGACAGTAGCATTAATTGTTACACTTATCATTACACCTTTTAGTTCTGTTGCAGCTGAAACCACTCAACAGTGGGAGGATAAATCTCTTTCAGCACAAGAACGTACTGAGCTATTACTTAAAAATATGAGTTTAGAGCAAAAGATTCAATTAGTAACAGGGAATCTTAATAATTTTTATGGCTTTTATAATGAAGAAATGGAGGACTTAGGTATTCCAGCATTAACAATGGCTGATGGTCCTGCGGGAGTTCGTATTGCGAATCCTGACATTCAAGACAAAAAGTCAACTGCTCTTCCTGCACCGATTGCCCTTGCAGCTACTTGGGATGTGGATGCAGCGAAAACTTATGGCGAGCTTTTAGGAAATGAAGCTTTTAACACGACACATAATGTGGTCTTAGGACCTGGGCTTGATATTGCACGTTTTCCTTGGGGAGAGCGAAACTTTGAATCATTAGGTGAAGACCCATTATTACAATCAGAATTAGCTATTCCATATGTAAATGGTATTCAAAGCTATCCTGTAATGGCAACGGCTAAACACTGGATATTGAATAACCAAGAAACAGAACGCTTTACTATTAATTCCGTAGCAAGTGAGCGAGCACTTCAAGAAGTATATGCACGTCCATTTGCGGAAGTAATCGAGCAAGCTGACTTAAGTGCTGTTATGTGCTCATTTAATCAAGTAAATGGTGTCAATGCTTGTGAAAGTGAAAATGTACTTACAAATTTATTGAAGGAACAATTAGATTTTGATGGTTTTGTGATGAGTGATTATGGCGCCAATTATTCAACAGTTGAATCTGCCAATGCTGGATTAGATTTAGAAACTCCAGGTGATCCTAATGGTTATTGGGGAGACGACTTGCTTACAGCAGTTGAAGAAGACGAAGTAAGTGAAGAAAGAATTGATGATATGGCTACTCGAATCCTAACAGAGATGTTTAGTAAAGGCTTATTCGATCAGCCTACTGTTAATAATCAAATTCCAGCAAAAGAACATGGAAAGATTGCCCGTGAAATAGCGGAACAAAGTATGGTCCTAATGAAAAATGAAAATAATGCATTACCATTAGATAGAAATGAATTAGATTCGGTTGCAGTTATCGGACCAGATGCTGATAATGCTTCAGCAGCTGGTGGAGGTAGTTCATTAGTAATCCCTACTTATACAGTTAGTCCATTAGAGGGTATCCAAAATGAAGTTGGAGAGAATGTAGAGGTGTCCTATGCACCAGGCACTGATCCAATTAGTGCAGGTGATATTTTACCAGGGCCTTCAGCGGTACCATCTTCTTTATTAAGTCCAGTTAACGGGGAAGAAAATGAGCATGGATTAACGGCAGAATATTGGTCCAATATTGATCGTGAAGGTGAACCATCATTAATTCGTACAGACAATCAAGTAAACTTAAATCTTGGATTCTATAACTATGATGGATTAAATGCAGATTCACCAAAACTAGAAAGAGTACCAGGTGAATTTAATAGTGAAATGTCCGCACGTTGGACAGGTCAGTTCACCGTACCTGAATCAGGTGAATATACGCTTTCTCTTTCAAGTCTAGGATCAGGTAAATTATACATTGATGATGAGCTTGTCATTGATAATCAAAGCGAGAGGTTAAAAACTTCTAAAAAGGCCCTTTCTTTTGTTGAAGGGGAACAACATGATATTCGTATTGAATATAGTTCAGGAGAATCTGGTGGACAGCAAGACTTTGGTGGAATGATTCGTTTTGGTTGGGAGCCACCAAAAGATGCAGTAGATACGAAGATTCAAGAAGCAGTTGATGTAGCTAAAAAATCAGATGTTGCAGTAGTTGTAACGCGAGTTTATGATAGTGAAGGTTATGTAGATAATTCAAGCCTTGATTTACCAAATAACCAGGAACAATTAATCAAGGAAGTGACGAAAGCAAATCCTAACACAATCGTTGTACAAATGAGCGGTCGAGCAGTACAAATGGATACATGGCAAGATGATGTACCTGCCATTGTACAAGCTTGGTTCCCGGGACAAGAGCAGGGTAATGCTATTTCCAATGTGTTATTTGGTGATGTGAACCCATCTGGTAAACTACCAATGACATTCCCAGTTGATGAAGATAGTACACCAGTATCAGACGAAAATCAATTCCCAGGAGTAGATGGGGTATCTGATTATTCTGAAGGTGTATTTGTAGGTTATAAGGGATATGAAGAAGAAGGAATTGAGCCGGAATACGCATTTGGACATGGTTTATCCTATACAACATTTAATTACCGAAACGTTAAAGCAAAAGCAAAGACTAAAGGTAAAAACAAAGAACTAGAATTATCAGTTAAGCTTAATTTACGTAATACTGGTGATGTATCTGGTTCAGAGGTTGTTCAGGTATATACTGGTGAATTACCCACTGATATTGATACACCCGCAAAACAATTAGCAGGGTTTGAAAAAGTGGAGTTAGAACCGGGTAAACAAAAACGTGTTAAAATGGAACTTGACCCGAAAGCATTCTCTTACTGGGATGAAGAGAATGATGAATGGGTAACACCAAGTGGAGAGATTCCAATTTATGTTGGTAGCTCTTCAGAGGATATTCAATTAGAAACTTCTGTAACTATTAAGTAAGAAAAAAGTTGGGGTATCGTCATGCCCCAACTTTTCTATTAACTTTTTTTTAGGGGGGATGATAATTATTTATAATAAAAAAGGATATTTTATCCTATTAGTAGGTATTTGTATCACTATTATTCTTTTAGTCTTACCAACAACTGCTAAAGAAGAAAAAGTGAATCTATGGTTAACCACAGCAGATCAACAAAATCTACTTACAGAGCAAGAGCCTATAATTTTTGACGATATAAAAGCAACGGATGATCCAGTTATTCAAGTTGATCCAAATGTTGAGTTTCAGACAATGGCGGGATTCGGAGCCGCGGTTACCGGATCTTCTGCATACCTTATCAATCATCAACTAAATTCGGAACAAAAAGATGTACTGTTGCAAGACTTGTTTTCAAGCAATGGCATTCATATGAGCTATATCCGTCATACGATTGGTGCATCAGATTTTTCGGTAGATCATGAAGGTAACCCAGCAAGCTACACATATAATGATATAGATACAGGAACAGATTATCATTTAGATCATTTTTCTATTGAAAAAGATAAAGATGTTATCCGTCTGATTCAGGATATTCGTTCGCTAAACAAAGAGATAGGTATACTAGGTACACCATGGACTGCTCCGGCATGGATGAAATATAACAACCAGCAGTTAAATGGATCGTATTTAAATTATCAAGAGCAACGTGTTTATGAAACATATGCTGATTATTTTGTGAAATACATTAAGGCTTATGCAGACAAAGATATTCCGATTGATGCAATAACTATTCAGAATGAGCCAGAACATACGTCAGAATCATATCCAACGATGAGTATGAGTGCTAAAGAACAGGCAATGTTTATTAAGAATTATTTAGGACCAGCTTTTTCACAAAATCAAATTCCAACCAAAGTATTAGCATATGATCATAACTGGGAAAATGGGATAGACTATGCGAAGACCGTTTTTAATGATGAGGAGACAAGTAAATACACAAGCGGCATAGCTTTTCATTGCTATGAGGGGCAGCCAGAAACGATGACAAAGGTACATGAACAATTTACTGACAAAGACATCTATTTAACAGAATGTAGTGGAGGGGACTGGAGTCCGGATTTTGGCAATAATTTAAGTTGGTATATGTCCAACCTGATTATTGGTGGACCGCGGAATTGGGCAGGGGCTGTATTACTTTGGAATATTGCGCTTGATAACAATGGTGGTCCCACTAATGGAGGTTGTACGGATTGCAGAGGTGTTGTAACGATTGACAGGGAAACTGGCGAAGTGACAAAAAATAGTGAATATTATGCATTAGGGCATGCCAGTAAATTTGTCGAACTTGGTGCAGTACGAATTAGTACCTCACATTATAAAGGCAGAATAGAAACGGTTGGATATAAAAATCCTGATGATTCGATTGTTTTAATTGCCGCCAATACAAGTGCTGATTCTCAGTCATTTCAAGTCAATTTTCAAGGGGAATCCTTTACGTATACATTGGAACCGAATAGTACGGTAACGTTTAAATGGTAGGAATGGGATAGGCTTAAAATACCTGTCCCTACTGCATTATTCGAGTATAGTTACTGAAAGAAAATAGTGTAAATGATAAAACCTAGAATAATAAGGAGAATAAGTATACCAGTACCTTTCCAACCTAAACTGCCGACTAAATCAAGTAACCCACTTCGATAAATACTTCCAGAGGGATTCTTCTTTAATTCTTCTTGTCTCATTCGTTCTCTTCTTCTTTCTGGAGTTTCCTTTTCTTCTGTCATGTTAACACCCTTTTATTAAAATTTATCGCTCCATTTAACCCGAAGATCTAGCCTTTTATCTCAAAAATTTTTCGATAACCAGTTGATGGAAAAGGTTCTAGTTCCCATAAGGCATCCAGAGTAGAATAAAGAACGGAATCACCTGAGTTTACAGTTACTATAGGTTTGAGATGTTTTGAAAAAGAACCATGGAGAGTTTGTTTTTGAGGATCTATATGGTAGGTAGTCATGTGAATAGCTCCTAAAGATAAATTTGGTATCTATGAGATGTATCAACTCTTGTAAAACGTATATTATCCGATTATAATACCTATTACATTCCGTTTGGATATCCTTTTTATATCCTACTCTGTTTTCACAATACCTTAGGTTTATTTTAACACAAAAATGGAGTTAATCCTAAAATATACCATCTCCTATGAAATAAAAAATAGCATACCAATCACCAATCTAATTGGTATGCCATAACGTATAGCAATCTATTTTTCCTAGATTTTAAATCGACTTACTTTATCCTGCAATTCTTGTGCCATTTCTGCTAACACTTTAGTAGCGGCTGATACTTCTTGAATAGAGGCGGTTTGTTCCTCCGTCGCACTAGCAACTTCCTGAGAGTGATGAGCAGTTTTTTCAGTAATGGTTGAAACGCGATTCATTGATGTAACGAGTGTTTCGTTATTGTTTTTCATTTGATCAAGAGAAGTCGTCACTTCCTCCATTCGTTCCTGAACATCTGTGACAACCTTTGTAATACTTCCGAATGCATCACTTGCTTCAGATACAAGGGAGGAACCTTGTTTCACTGCTTCATTTCCTGCTTCCATTGATTGTACTGCTTTACCAGTTGTTTGTTGCATCACTGCAATTAAGTCATTAATTTGACGAGCGGATTGACCGGATTCTTCCGCTAATTTTCTCACCTCATCAGCTACAACCGCAAAACCTTTTCCGTGTTCGCCGGCACGCGCTGCTTCAATTGCTGCATTCAGTGCAAGTAAATTGGTTTGCTCAGCGATATCGGTTATCATATCGACGATTTTATTAATTTCTTGAGAATGATTATTTAGTCCTTCGATTACTTGGCCAGTGTCTTCGGTGTTTTGATTGATAATCGCCATTTGTTCGCTAACACGCTTCACTGTATCCATTCCTTGCTCAGATTGTTCTGAAGCATGATTGGAAGATTCTGTTGCACGTGAAATGCGAGTTGAGATAGCTTCCATATCTTTTGAGATCTGTTCGACATTTCGGTTAGATTGATCAACATTATTAAGTTGTTGTTCAGATCCATCTGATACCTCTTGAATGGAATTGGCAATTTGCTCAGTAGCTGTTGACGTTTCATCAGCATTAGCACTTAATTGTTCTGCAGAAGCAGCGACACTTTGCGCTGTTTCTAATACATTAGCAATTAACTCTTTTAAATCTTGATTCATCCGGGCGAAACTATTATGTAACTGACCAACTTCATCTTTCCGTGCTGTTTCTGCTATTGACCTAGTAAGATCACCATTGGAAATAGCATCAGCATGATCGGTAAGTGTATAAATTGGTTTTACGATCCGATTTGTCATGATAAAAGAAAAACTGCCTGTTCCTAGGAGCAACACTATACCTGAGACAATCGTAAACAAGATGACCGAATCAATCTTTGTTTCTAGTTGTTGTTGTGCTTTTTGGTAGTTTTCCTCTACGATTAATTGTAATAAATGAATATCGTTTTGAATGCCCCGAGTTCGAATCGACTGTTTTTTAGCCTCTGCTGCATCTTTTTCATCTAGAGCTACAGTGATATCATCGTTTAAGATTGCTAAATTTTCTTCAATCCTGTGTATTTGATCTTCAGCTCTTTTGGTATTTGCTAATTCTTCTAAAATATCCGAACTCTTCTGTAAGCTTAATTGCACAGACTCTGCATCTGCATCTGTTTTGTTTAGAGAAAAACTGCTTAAGCCTTGCTCAACGGAGATTATCGCACTATTTAGTTTCTCGACATCCACAAGTTGCTCGACATTGTCATTATTGGAAGAGTGAACCTGTGTCATCTGAAACGCGATAAACCCGATAATAATACAGGCGATAGTCAAAGGTAACAGAGAGTTTAATCTTAATTTTTGCTTTAAATTCATGTGTTTCACCCTTTCTCCTTATTCGTTTACCGTAATCTCATTAGAGTTGATATCGTCTGTCAGCTCATTCAGCTGATTCTCTTCTTCTGATGTGAGAGAAAGAACACGAATAGGAGCTAATCCAACCCCGTCATCACTTAAACCTAATTCTAAATGTTCACTTGTTAGTTCACCATTTTCCACCAGTTCGGTAGCTAATGTGTACATCGCCACATCGATATTTTTCATCATAGATGTTACCACGGTATCTTCACCTAAATAATATTGATCAGAATCGACGCCAAATGAATAAATACCTTTTTCTTGTGCTTGGTTAATTACGCCAACACCTGTGAAACCTGCAGATGGATAAATATAATCTGCTCCTTCTTCGATTAGTTCGGCAGCAATTTCTTCACCAAGTTGATCATCACCAAAGTCTCCGGCAAACTGGTCTAACACAGTTGCATCAGGATTTGTCGCAGCAACACCTTGTTTATAGCCGTTCAAAAATTTGCGGATGAGTGGAGTATCTTCACCACCAACAAATCCGACGATATCAGATTCAGTCTTCATACCGGCAATAGCACCGATCAGAAAACTTCCTTCATGTTCCTTAAAAGTTACGCTTGTTACATTTGGTAAATCTATCACACTATCAACAATAACGAACTGTTGATCAGGATATTCTTCTGCAGCTTTCTTTAAATCTTCTTCAATCATATATCCGAGACCGATAATTAAGTCATTGCCTTCCTCAATTAATTGGGTTAAACCAGTTTGATAGTCTCCGACATCTGCCAATTCACGATAATCAAAAAGTATACCTAATTCATCACGTGCATGTTCTAATCCGTAAAAAGCAGAGTCACTAAAGGACTGGTCACCAAGTCCGACGTCCGACAACATAACACCGATTTTAACTTTGTCATCTATTGGAGATGAGTCAGTTTGCTCAGAGCAGCCTGCCATCACGATAAAAAGTGACAAAAATAATACTAAAGTCCATTTTCTCATTTGTTAACCTCCGGGATGTTAGAATTATATAGCTTGTTTTAAAAGGTATTTATACCTAAAACAACACACTCTAAAATAACATACTTTTTACTCGTGATTCTATTGTTATCAGTAAAATGTAATAGAATATTTACATGTAAACGCTTATTTGCATAAAAAAAGGAAAGTGACATCACTTTCCTGAGAAGATTACCTATAGCTTATCGGGGAAAAATATCAAACTTACTTAACTCTCGTACAACACGAGAAATAGGTAGACCGACAACATTATAATAGTCACCAATAATGCCTTTTACAAACATCGCACCAACACTTTGGATTCCGTAGCCACCAGCTTTATCATATGGTTCATTTGTTTCATTATAGGATATGATTTCTTCTTCTGTTAATGGCCAAAATTCCACCGTAGTACTTTCAACAAATACAACTTCTTGATCTACAGAACGAAGCATCACACCAGTATATACTTCGTGTTTTTCACCGCTCATCGCTTCAATCATTTTATAGGCTGCTTGCTTATCTGCCGGTTTTTCGAAAATATTTTGTTGAAAGGAAACAACCGTATCCGAAGATAGTATTACTTCATCTTTGTCTTGAATCAGAACTTCTTCTCCTTTTAACATAGCAAGCTGTTTAACCTTTTCTGCTGGATCGGTTTCAGTAATTTGTGATTCATCGATATTAGGTTTCCTTATGGTAAAAGGGATATGTACTTGCTGTAATAATTCCTGTCTTCTAGGTGAGGAAGAAGCTAAAATTAGTTTCATGAATATACTCCTTTTTGGTTAATGATTTGTCTTTATCATAATTCCTTAATGAGTAAATCGCAACTTCACATCAATATGTTACAATATTTGTTAAAAGAGATTTTGTAGAGGGGAGGGAAAAGAGTGGAGAAGGAGCGATCCATCAAAGGTTTTCGGTTATTTATTCTAATAGCACTAATAGTAAGCTTGGTTATAAATGTTATGGTAATTTCTAAAATAACAAGTATGGAAGAAGATATTCGCTTTCTGGCAGATAATCAATCAATGATAAGTAATAATGTGAACAGTCAATCTGATGTTATTCGGCAAGAATTAGAGCATTTTATCGAGGAGCAGAGCTGGATCAGTCCAATCTCAATGGAAAGAAATGAGAAACAATTAGCAAATGGGAGTCCGGATGTAACTTTTTCCTGGCAGCTCAAAGAATTTCATCAAGATGCAAAAGTAATGTTTCATTATAAATATGGGGAGGCAAATGAGTTCACGGAGATACCAGCAAATGAAGAGGAAGCGGGCATGTTTCAAGTACAGATTCCAGTTGAAATGGATCTGAAACCTGAATGGAAGGTGAGTATAAGTGAATCAAATGTCAGTTCTCATTCATCTAGTCAGGTAGAGGTTAGCGGTCAAACAACCGAATCTGTAAAGAAAGAACCGGAAAATCAAATAAACTATTTTGTATCTGTTTTCCATGATGGAGTCATCAAACAGAGTGAACAACAATCGGAACATGTAGATTACTTAGGAGCGAATAAATATGGTTCGTTGCATACTGATATACATTTTAAAGAAGATGAAGTGAGGCTACAAGTATACTATCACAATACATCCAGCCAGGAAAATATCGTTGAGGAAGTAAATCTATTAAGATATCAAAATGATACACTTATGGAAGAAGAACAATTGACACTTCAAGACGAAGAAATGAGAGATAGACCATTTGATCTTGAACCATTTGAACAATATGACAATATGCGGTTAGTGCTTGAAGTTGAGTATACGGATGGTACAGTATTTGACAAACAAGTTTATCCAAATGAGGTGGAATAGATGAAAGAATTACAGAAATATATGAAAACATATCATGAGGAAATGAATTGGGAAATTAGTGGTAATCATTATGAAGAAGCGAAATCATCGTTATTACATAATTACATGCTTTTTTCTACAGAGGTAGCAGAAGTAGCGGAAGAATTAAGAAAGGCATTTAATCAAACAAATAAATGGATCAATCAAGGAAAAGGTGAAGCAGAAGCCTTCGAAATTGCGAAAGCAAATATACAAGAAGACATCGGCAAAGAATTGGCGGATTGTCTAGCGTATATGATGAAGTTTGCTAATTATTTTGAGATTGATATGGAGGATGCCTTTTATAAGAAGATGGAGGAAGTGAAACAACGGCAAAATAAAGATGTTGGTATTTCAAGGTGAATAAGGTGGTAATCAAGCTAACTCATTTACTCTGATTTTATAAAGTGAGTATATGTTGTTAGTTTTTTAAAAAAGCAAGAAATAATTCTGAATCAGAAATAAGAAACTTATATCTATTTTTTTTCGTCTATAAAGATAAGAAGGGGGAGGAAGATGAAGAGACTAATTAATATCATCGGATTATTTGTGCTCATTTTTATGTGTTTAACCTATAGCGATACATCTACAGCATATGCCGATGAACAGGACAGACTGGAAATAAAAGTTGAGGCAGGCATAGATGGAAAAGCGAAAGAGGGTAAAGGATATCCTGTCACGTTAACGATTACGAACAATAAGGAAGATTTTAACGGGGATTTGGTTATTACACTTCCGGTTGTTAACAAAGTACTACCTGTAGACATTGCGTCCGGGACAACTAAAACTATTTCGTTCTCTATACAGGAAATGCAAGAAATGATGCATTATCAACCAAATGCTAACCAGAATGAACAGCTATTCCACTTATATGAAGGGGATTGGAAAGACGGGAATGAAGTAACGCTTGATTCTAATTTGGATTTAAATCCTACATACATACAACCGGATAAGTTAGTGATTGGTGTACTCTCTGATCGCCCAGATAGCTTGAATTACTTAAAGTTAACTTCTTTTTTTGGTAGTGATCCAGAGGTTATAAATTTAGATGAAAGTATGATAACTGATGACTCGTTAGGATTGGATATATTTGATCTACTTGTTGTCAATGATTATTCAATTGCACAATTGCCCAACCAAAAGCAAGAATCGATTAAAGAATGGGTGCAAAATGATGGAACACTTATTACAGGCAGTAAGCCAGGGATAAAACAACAGTTTGGATCACTTGCAGATATATTGCCATTAACCATTACAGGTCAAGAAGAGGTTGAACAGATTCGAGGATTTGAGGCTATATCTCAAGAACCAATTGAAGCGGATCGTATAGAGCTATTTACGGGAGAAGTCGATGAGGAAGCTGCTGTCTTGTATCAAGAGGGAGATATCCCGTTAGTAATAGAAAAGAGGTTTGGAAAGGGAGCGGTTACACAAGTTGCTTTCGATTTAGGACTTTCTCAACTAGCCGATTGGCAAGGAAATGATCCATTATGGCAGTCTATTGGAAGCGATAATGGTAATGTCGATGCTTATATGAATAATATAGGTATACGTACTGTTGATCGTTTAAGGGATATCTCAAGAACTTTTCCAACCATAGCCAACCTTAAAGTTTCAACACTGGCTATCTTATTTACAGTATATTTGTTAGTGATTATTCCAGTCCTTTATTTTGTGTTAAAACGAATGGATAAGCGGGAATGGGCGTGGATTATTATTCCTGTATTTGCCATTGTGTCAAGCGTTGGCTTATATACTATTGGGGCAAAAGACCGTGGTGGTGCTATCAAAACGAATGTAATGTCTGTGATTTCCTTAGATGAACAGGGAATGGGTAGCGGTGAAGGAGTTATATCAATGCTATCGAAAGGATCCGGCTCTTACACGTTATCCATGGATTCTACCTTTAATCCAATACCATCTGAGGATTTATATGGTCCGCAGAAAACGTATGCTGATCTACCTTTTCTCGAAACAGAAGAAAATAAGGAAAACGTACACTTTCAGCAAATTGAGTTTTGGTCACCTCGAAGTGTAGCATTTAATCAGCCTGTAAAAGAATATGGTCAAATCTCATCTAGTTTTTCGTTTGCGAATGGTACTATTTCTGGTCAAGTTACCAGTAATTTTGAATTTGATTTGCATGATGTATATTTAATTAGCGGTCAGAACTATCAGGAAATAGGTGAATTAGCTGCTGGAGAGACTAAAGAAGTAAGTTTTAGTGCGGAAAATCAGGACTATTTCCAACAACCCACAGAACAAGTCGCATATAACTTATTTGGTCATCCTGGTCAAACAGGGCTACAAAATGAAGAGCAAATAAAGGCTGAACTTTTATCTGTGGCAATTCGTAACGAAATCGATCGTAATGTGAATACACCAATGTTAATCGGCTTTACAGATCAGTCACTTGTTCCAGTAACGATTAATGGAGATGAGACAAATCAAAATAATCATCACCTGATTATGCAGCCAACTACGATTGATTTAGCAGATGATGAAACGAGCGCTTTATCCATAGATTTGCAGATGCCAACCGTATCCATTGATCAGGGTCAAATTTATCATAATGGTATCGAACAGGGCGATCCGTTCATTGAAGTAAGTGCTGGCTCTTACTTATTAACGTATGAGCTTCCGACGGTATTACGTGAGCGTTCTTTTCAAATGGATGAATTAGCTATCCGTTTGCCAAACAATCGTAATGGTCTAACATTCTCCTTATATAACAAACAAAGTGATTCCTATGACAGTATCGATCAGAATTCCGTTTCTTATGATCAAAATGCTGCTACAGATTATCTAAATCAAAATCAAATTCTCATTCAAGTTAGTGCAGCGTCGGATAGTCCCATTGATGTGCCAACTGTAACGTTGGAAGGAGTGATAAACCCATGATTGAAATCCAAAATTTAACGAAACGATATGGTTCATTTACAGCACTTGATAACCTTAATCTGAGCATCGATAAAGGTACGGTTTTTGGGTTTGTTGGTCCGAACGGTGCTGGTAAGTCAACAACTTTTTCTATTTTAGCTACTCTGCTAAGACCGAGTGAAGGAACGGCATATATCAATGGCTATGATGTCACCAAAGACCCAAAACAAGTTCGTAAATCGATTGGGTATGTGCCGGACTTCTTTGGAGTGTATGACCAATTTAAAGTACATGAATATTTAGATTTTTATGGTACCAGCTATGGTATTCCAAGTGCAGAAAGAAAAGTGATTATTCCACAATTATTAGAATTAGTCAATCTAACAGAAAAAATCGATGCTTATGTTGACTTGTTATCAAGGGGGATGAAACAACGCTTGTGCTTAGCAAGGGCATTAATACATGATCCGGAAATATTAATACTGGATGAACCAGCTTCTGGTCTCGACCCGCGTGCTAGAGTTGAAATGAGAGGGATATTAAGAGAACTGAAAAATATGGATAAAACAATCATCATTTCATCACATATTCTCCCGGAATTATCAGAATTATGTGATGAATTAGGTGTTATTGAACATGGACAATTAATTGCCCATGGTAATGTGAGCCAAATTGAAAATCAATTACAAGCACAAAAAGTGTTGCTTGTTACAATGAAAGACAATGTAGAACAAGCAATATCCTTTTTTGAAAATGATGCAAATGTGCTTGAAGTTGATCATGATGCAGAAGATAATCAACTCTTACAATTATCTTATCAAGGAACAGAAGATGAGCAGGTGACATTATTGAAACAAGCGATCGAACATGGGTTACCGATTTTAACCCTTTCACAAAAGCAAACCAATTTAGAAGATATCTTTATGGAAATAACTAAGGGGGGTGAGTAAATGAGTCGATTACAATCCATGTTAATTAACCCGGTCTTAAACAAAGAAATAAAATTGAGGTTTCGTTCGTTTAAAAATTTTCTAGGTATCTTTTTATTTCTAGCTATTTGTGGAGCGGTGTGTTTAGCATTTATTTATATCGAAACTCAGTTCTCGCACGATGGTTTTACAGCATCAGATAGTAGAAATTTATTTATTCTGCTTTCGATGGGACAGCTTGGCTTAATTGTCTTTATTACTCCCGGTCTGACAGCAGGTGCTATTAGTGGAGAAAGGGAAAAGCAGACGCTCAATATAATGTTAACGACACAACAATCATCGACATCGATTATCTTAAGTAAACTGTTTTCCTCGATTTTATTTTTAATTCTCATGCTAGTGGCATCTTTACCATTGTACAGTATCGTTTTTCTTTATGGTGGTGTTTCACCCCAAACGGTATTTGTCATGTTTGGTTTTTTATTGTTAACTATGTTGACTATTGGAAGCATCGGTATTATGTTTTCGACGATAATGAAAAGAACCATAATCTCTACGATTACCACTTATGGAGTTATGTTATTTTTACTGGTAGGAACATTGATTATTTTTTTAATAGTGCTGCGCTTAATTTTAGGGTTTTCGCAAGGAACACCAGGCACTGGACAAAGTAATAATATCCTTCCATACTTTGTGCTCATGCTTAATCCGGCTGTTTCGATGTTTTCGTCGTTACAATCAAATATGTTTATGTATGAATTTCAACAATTAGGGATTAATTGGCCGTTGTGGGTCGGTTATACAATTGCTTATATCGTCATTTCATTGTTTTCTTTACTAATTGCGATTAACAAGCTACGACCTAATATGAAAGCCAAGTCAAAAAAGATGAAGAAGGGATAATGTATGAATCAGCACGATCATTTTTTTCGGTTGCTAAAAGAAGTGAAAAGAAAACTATGGATCCAAGCATTGATTCATAGTTTATATCTTGCACTAACAACTTGTGCAGGTATTACTTTGTTATGGATTTTGGCTAGTCGATTTTTTGTTATTCCTTTTTTAGAGAACAAAATCGTTATTACTATAGGTATTGTGATTGTCGCTTTATTCCTATATCTTGTATGGAAAAGGCCGACCAATTTGGATGCAGTTAGGAAGTTGGATCAATATGACTTGGATGATCGGGTAATGACTACTTATCACTTTATGGATGAAACATCGGCTATTGCAAATTTGCAGCGAAAAGACACACTAAACAAAATGCGACAAGTCATACCTACTATCAAAGCAGAGAAGATTGCTTGGTTCCAATGGAAGAAACTAGCTGTTACAGGCAGTCTGCTGTTACTCGTATACCTCGGATCGGCATTTCCTAATGATGTTATGGAAACTGCAGAGAATAGGGAAGAAGAAATTGAAATAGTAAAAGAAAACAAAGAAAAAGTCGAACAGTATACAGAAAAACATAAAGAAAAAGTTGGTGAAGAAGCAGAAAAAGAGCTAGATGAGCTACTTGAAGAAGTGGAACAGGCAAAACAAGCAGAGGAAATCAATAAGGAACTGTTAAAAGCAGAGGAACAACTGAACGAACTGAAAGAAAAAGCTGAAACGAGTCAAAATCAATTAAATGAGTTATCAGAACAATTGCGGCAAGAAGGGCTAAATAATCTTGCACAAGCTACCAGTAATCGTAATGTGGATCAAATCGAAAAGCAGATGGCTGAACTGCAGGATCAATTGGATGATTTTAGTGAGGAAGAATTACAAGCATTACAGGAAAAGTTACAGTCCATAGCGGACGTCATGGGAAAAGATAGTGAAGCATTGGCGGAAGGGACGTTATCCAAGGAACAACTAGATGAGTTAATCTCAAACTTGGAAGGTGACTTAAAGAAAATAGTAAATTCTGCTGAAAATCAAGCGATGCTTGCAGAAGCACAACAAGATCTTCAACAACTTGCAAAAAATATGAATGGACAAATGACAACTGCTGGTCTCACTCCTTCAAGTTCACTTTCATTTTCAAGCGGAAGTCCGTCATCGGGTAATAGCGCTGGAGGAAGTGGACAATCAACTGAGAATGACCAACAAGAAGGTTCTAGTTCACAATCTGGAAATGGAAGTGGATCTAATTCAGGAAGTGGCAGTGGTTCCGGATCTGGGAATGGCTCAGGCTCTGGAACAGGCTCTGGCTCTGGCACCGGTTCAGGATCTGGTAACGGTGCTGGTTTAGGCGATGGTAATCGTCAACTATCGGTACCTCAAAACTTAGATGGTGAACAAAATCAAGAAATAGATAATGGAGAACTTGGTTCTGGACCTAGTGAAAAACAAGTTGCGCCAAATGCACCAATACTGCCTGGTGAAGTTCGTTCATATGATGAAGTGTATCAGCACTATGAAAATACGTATCGTCAAGCGTTAGAACGAAATGATTATCCTGACCATTTACAAGAGATAATTAAGGAATACTTTTCTGACATTAAGCCAGCGGAGGAGAACTGAAGATGGAAGAAATAAATGAACAAGAATTGATTGAAGTAAAGGAAAAGATAGAATTAGTCAAAAAGGAGATTCGTCGCTTTATCGTAGGGCAAGATGATGTGATCCAACAGCTCTTATGGGGGATATTTGCTGAAGGGCATGTGTTATTAGAAGGACTACCTGGTCTTGGGAAAACAATGCTCGTTCGGAAAATATCAGAAGTAATGGACTTAAGATTTTCGCGGGTACAATTTACTCCTGATCTAATGCCATCAGATATTACGGGTACAAACATGATTCAACCTAATGAGAATGGTGGGCAGTCTTTTGTATTTCATCAGGGACCACTTTTTTCGAATATTGTATTAGCGGATGAAATTAACCGTGCTACACCTAAAACACAGAGTGCATTGCTTGAAGCGATGGGGGAGAAAACGGTGACCGTGATGGGAGAAATGCACCGATTACCAAAACCATTTTTTGTCCTTGCTACACAAAACCCGATTGAGTTGGAAGGAACTTATCCATTACCAGAAGCACAGATGGATCGCTTTGTGATGAAAATTAATGTCGCTTATCCAACTCGTGAAGAGCTAAAAGAAATTGCCAATCGGACAACTGGTTCAACCATTCCTCCATTAGAAAAAATAGTTGATGACTCCTATGTTGTCCATGTCCAACAACTAGCGAAACACATATTGGTAGCAGATAACGTATTAGATTATGCTGTCAATCTGACTATGGCAACACATCCTGATTATGAACTTGCAATAGAAAATGTCCGTAAATATGTGGATTACGGTTCAGGACCAAGAGGGATGCAAAGTTTAATTAGTATTGCAAAGGTTCGCGCTTTGTTTGATGGACGTTACAATGTTTCCATTGGTGATATCAAAAAAGTGGCACACTCGGTATTAAGACATCGCCTCTTTTTAAATTTTGAAGGGGAAGCTAGTCAAATCAATAAAGATGAGTTAATTACAGAATTACTTGAATCGATTGAAGGGGATGCACGTAAATAATGAAATGCTTCTCGTGGAAAAGAAAGGTTGTGATCCGATGAACGCGCTTCTATCACCAGTTTTAACGAAGCGTCTTGCTAACTTTAAACTTACCTCCAAGCAAATAGTTAGGGGAGGGCATAAGGGTGAGCGTCGATCACAACGGCTTGGCTCATCATTAGAGTTTTCCGACTATCGATTGTACAGTCCTGGCGATGACTTAAGACAAATTGATTGGAACACATTTGCAAGAACAAACAAATTTTATATTAAACGGTTTTTGGATGAACAAGAGCTTTCCGTTTCGGTTTATTTAGATTGTACGAAATCAATGGGAATCGTTAAGGGGAAATGGTTAAGAGCCAAGCAACTTGCAGCAGCATGTTCTTTTTTGACATTGGCAAATGCGGATCGTCTACGTTTTACACCGATTGCTTCTCCTTCTAACACGTATCCAGATACGAAAGGGAAAGCCATGATCAACCATGTCATTGATTTTATCGATCAGGTATCTATTGCATCTGATGTAGAACGGTTTGGTCAACAACTACTGCACAAATCTCGGGCTGGGAAAAAAGGATCTTTAACTATTTTGATTAGTGATTTTTTAGATGATCCAGATAATTTGTTCTCGGCATTGAAACAAATGCAGGCACGTCATCAACAAGTATTACTTTTACAAGTTGTTTTACCAGAAGAAATGAATCCGGACTATGTAGGCGATTTGCAACTGATTGATATTGAGACGACGAAATATCGAGAAGTATCCATGTCCCAAAAGGTGATTGATCAATACAAGCAACTATTTGAAAATCATACTAACCAAATTAAGTCATTCTGCCAAAAACGAGGGATGGAATTGATTGTTTGCCCTACCTCCCAAAGCGTAGAAGAAACAGTTTTTTCGACATTGATGCATAAAGGATGGCTCAGGAGGTGATGAGATGGGTTTTTTAGCACCAATTTCTTTCTGGTTTTTTAGTGCTATTCCGATTTTACTTTTATTTTATTTTTTTAAGAAGCAATTTGATCAACAAACTATCTCATCTATATATCTTTGGGAGCGAACCTTTCAGGAGTGGGAATCAGATCATTGGTGGCACAAGTTGCAGAAAAACATCCTCTTGTTGTTGCAACTTCTGATTCTATTATTTCTTATTTTTGCGCTCACTCGTCCTTATCTGGAAAGTGAAAGGGTAAGTGGTGATCATTTGGTGATTGTCTTTGATACATCTGCGACAATGATGACAGAACAAAATGGAACAACAAGGTTAGCGGAAGCAAAAGAGCAAGCAGAGGAATTAATCGATCAGTTAGGGGCAGGTCATCAGGTAAGTGTGATACATGCTCAGAAAGATCCAATCATACTTACTGCTAACCAGACAGATCATCATGCTGTTCGTGATTCTATCAAAGAGTTAGAGGTATCCTTTCAGACTGAAAATCTTCAAGATAGTTTGCAACTAGCACAATCTCTGATTCAACAGGGAACAGGTGAGATACATATTTATACGGATAGCTTGGACAAAGAAAGTATAGCTGATCAACATCTGACGCAACCTGTTACCGTCCACAACAGTGATGAAATCTCTAAAAATATCTCTCTGCAAACGTTTGGGGTAAAGCAAGGAGATGATCACGTCTCTGCGATTATAAACGTTGCAAATCAATCATCACAATCTTCAGAGGTTACGCTAACAATAAGTCATGAAGACAATGTGTTAAAACAAGTAACCGAGGATATCTCAGCAAATGCACAACAAACGATTCGAGTCGATCAGTTACCTGAACATGATTATTACCAAGTTGAAATAGAAGAAGATGCTTATCCGCTTGATAATCTTATCTATGCTTTATTGCCTAAACAAGCGTCCCCGTCTATTTATGTAGCTGGTGAAGCAAATCCGTTTATCGAACAAGCACTACTATCAGCGGGATACAATGTTACGACGATAACAAAGTCTGAAAATGGAGAATACGCATTTCCAGAACATCAACCAGAGAACATTTATCTTTTAGCTGGTGTTGAAGCAGATCAATGGCCTGTCGGACCTAAGCTTATTATTTCTCCTGTAACTGGAGGACCTTTTGAAGTAAAAGCTAAACAGGAATTAGATTTTGGCTTAAAGCAAGCGAGTGATACACCGCTGTTGTCTTTTGCAGCTGTGCGAAACGTATATTTAGGACAGGCTTTTCCTGTTAATAATTGGAACGATTTACAACCACTTGTACAAAGTGGGGACCAGACTATCATCGCGCAAGGATTCTATGAGAACGATCCGATGATTTTTTTTGCATTTGATTTTCAAGATTCGGACTGGCCATTGCAACCAGAATTTCCAATTTTGATAGCAAATAGTATCACAGAGTTAGTAGGAAGTGGATCGACTTTAGGATATTACACACCACAAGAGACGACGGAGATCAATCTTTCCACAACGACAAATGAAGCGACAATTGAACAGTTGGACGGTGAAGTAGTGCAACAAATAGAGCTTGGTGAACGGGAAGTAACAATGCCTAGTAAACCAGGAATCTATCAGCTTCATGAAAAAACGAATATTGGATCTACTCAACGTCACTTTGTCGTGCAGTTGGATCAGGAAGAAAGAATAAGTAAAACAGCTGAATCCTTTTCTATTAGTGGTGAAGGGGACGAGAAAATGACAACAGAGTTATCCAAACAAGAAATATGGAGGATATTTGCTGTACTAGCTTTATTGATATTGTTTATCGAATGGGAGGTGTATCGACGTGGCATTACAGGTCGATAATCCCTTGTGGCTTTTTGGGTTAATACCAATGATTGCCGTTCTTTATTTATATGGCCGCTCAAATGCATTACTTTCTGGTGGGAGAAAAATCGCCTTGCTCGTTTTGCGCACTTTAGTTTTTACCCTAATTATTTTAGCGTTAGCAGGCGTGCAAATACTATCGCCGATTCAACAAATAGCAACTGTATTTGTTGTGGACTCCTCACATAGTATGGTTGAAAAAGAGGAAACGGTGTTAGAACAGGTCAATGCTGCGATTCAGGCTAAAGCACCAGAGGATCAAACAGGCATTGTGTCTACTGGTAAAGAAGCGGTTGTGGAAACACCTCTATCTAGTCAAGTAAATCGTATGGAGTCATTTCAAACAGCTGTCAATCGTTCTTATACGAACTTGGCCTCTGGTCTACAGCTTGCAGGAAGTATGTTTTCTCAAGATGTTAAAGGTCGAGTGGTGTTAATGACAGATGGAAATGAAAATATCAATGATGCTGTCAGACAAGCAAGCTATTTGCATAGACAGGATTATATTGTCGATGTTCTCCCTTTTTCACCTACTTACAAGGAGGATGTGGCGATTTCTTCATTTGATGTTCCAGAAAATATTTATTTAGGTGAACAGGCTACTCTTTCGATGACAATCGACAGCAGTATCAATACGACAACTCAAGTAAGAATCATGATGGATGGAGAAACCATTATTGAGCAAAGCGTTGAATTGAACGAAGGAAGTAATCAACTGTCATTTAATCATCTCATTTCAACGGATGGATTTCATACATTTCGTGCGGAAATTGTCAGTGAAGAGGATCAAGTGATCGAAAATAATCAGTTGTCCGCCTTTGCTGAAACAAAAGGTGTGCCAAACGTTTTGATTGTAGAAGGGAAAAGTGGCATAGCGGCTAACGTGGAAAATGCACTAGATGCTTCAGCTATTCAAATTGAAACCATTCCACCAGAGTTATTGCCTGGACAATTAAGTAATTATTTAAAATACGACTCTATAATATTCAGTAATGTATCTGCTCATACGATTACTGGTCAGCAAATGGAGCTAATTGAACGCGCGGTAAAAGATTTTGGAGTTGGTTTCATGATGACAGGTGGTGATCAATCCTTTGGTGTTGGTGGCTATTTTAAAACACCAATTGAACGAGTATTACCAGTTGATATGGAGTTGAAAGGGGAAAAGGAACTTCCTTCATTAGGGCTATCCATTGTACTTGATAAGTCAGGCAGTATGTCGGGAAATAAAATGGCGTTAGCACGTGAAGCTGCAGCACGATCGGTAGAGTTGTTGAGAGAGAAAGATACACTCGGTGTCACTGCTTTTGATGGGACACCATGGGAAGTAGTAGAACTGGGACCAATTAATGATAAGGAAGAAGTACTAAATAAAATTCGGTCGATAACAGCAAGTGGTGGAACAGATATATTTACACCGCTATCACAATCTTATGATCAAATGAAGCCATTAGATTTAAAGCGAAAACATGTGATTCTATTAACGGATGGACAATCTGCTACTACGATCAATTATCGAAAAATGATCGAAGAAGCTTTTGAATCAGAAATTACATTATCTACGGTAGCGATCGGAATGGAAGCAGATGGACCGTTGTTACAAGAAATGGCAGAGTTAGGTGGCGGTCGTTTTTATGAAGTGCAAAATAACTCTAGTATTCCAACGATTTTATCGAGAGAAACATCCTTAGTAACCCAAACATATATTGAGGACGATCCTTTTTATCCATCTTTAGTCAATGGGTATGAATGGGGATCTTATTTTGAAAAGACCGTCCCACAAATGAATGCCTATATTGCCACAACTCCAAAAGGACGTGCTCAACAAATTTTAGTAAGTGAGAAAGATGATCCAGTCCTCGCTAGATGGCAGTATGGATTAGGTAAAACGATTGCTTGGACTTCAGACTTGTCTGGTGAATGGGCAGGTAGTTGGCCAAGTTGGGAAAATTGGTCTGCCCTTTGGAATGATATGGTCACTTGGACTTTTCCGCAATATCAAAAAGAGTCCTATCAAGTATCGAAAGAGATCGAAGGAAATCAAGTAACGTTAAACGTAACAGCCGCTGATAACCAAGCTGCCAATCTAAATGCCAGCCTAGTTAGTGAAACAGGGGAAGAAGTGGAATTCAACTTACAACCGAAAGCTCCTGGGGAGTATCAGGGCAGTTTTGAAGCAAATGAATCTGGTGTTTATTTTCTGCAAATTACTGAAGAAGAAAATGAGGAAGTTGTCAGTTCATTTAAAACGGGAGTAGTTGTTCCGTATTCAGAGGAATATACTTTTACTCCTACTAACGAACATGTAATCGAAGAAATTGCATCTGCCGGCGGTGGTAAAGTAGTCGAAAATTTAGATGATGTTTTTTCTTCAGAAGGTTTACCGCCTCGTTATGATAAACAAGATATATTTTATTATTTGTTGGCAATAGCATTATTGTTATTTATGTTAGATGTAGCAGTTAGACGATTTCGATTCAATTTTGCTTTTGTAACAAAAATGAGTTCACGTTTTCAAGACGGGCGAAATAAGGTAAATGAAGTCACGCAAAAAAGATCGAGACAACTAAGTCAGTTAAAACAAGCATCATCGAAAAAAACGACTTCGCCACCTAAACAGGAGCGAGCTAAGATAAATGATGTACCATTAGTAAAACCCAAACAAACAAGGCCAAGTGATACATCTAATAAAGAAGGTGAAAGCAGAGAGGAAAAAATGGCTCGATTATTAAATGCTAAAAAACGAGGGTCGAAATAGGTTAGCAACAATTTGAGGTCATTGATTTCGTTATTTCATCCGAAAGCAGGTCATTTGAGGGTTTAGTGTTAAGAGGATATCTGTTGGTTTCCATATTGTTATACCATGCTTTAAATACAGCTTTAGTTATAATTATTAACGTATCAGATATCCTATTGATACTAGTTCTGAAGAAGTATTTTTGACTCCAATAATTAACATATAGTGCAAATAGTGTTATAATCCTCATTAAATAAGTATGCGGTTAACATTGTCAAACAATGAAAGCGCATACTTAACAATAAGGTTAAGGAGTGGATGAGTTTGAAAAGTTATTGGAAAGTATTGTTGTTTGTTTTAGTATTTTTCGGTGTTTCCAGTGTATCGGTATCGGCAGCATTTTGGGAAATGGATGAACATCCGATGATTCATGATCCGTCTCTCATCAAAGAGGGAGATACTTGGTGGACGTTTGGGACAGGAGAGGAAGATGGTAATGGAATAAGGGTTTTATACTCGCACGATGGTTTGAATTGGAATGAGGCACCTGTAGTGTTTCCTGAACCTTTAAGCTGGTGGAGTGATTATGTTCCAAATCATGCAAGCGCACAGTGGGCTCCAGATATTCAATATTTTAATGGGAGATACTGGTTATACTATTCTGTCTCTTCCTTTGGTTCTAATCAATCGTTAATCGGTCTGCTTTCAACAGATAGTATAGCTTCAGGTAACTGGAGAGATGATGGCTTAGTTGTTCGTTCAACAACGTCTGATAATTTTAATGCAATTGACGGTGATTTGGTAATTGATGAATACGGCAACCCATGGTTATCCTTTGGTTCCTATTGGAGTGGTATTAAACTTACGAGATTAGATGCTAATACGATGAAACCGACAGGACAACTATATTCGATTGCAGCAAGACCTGATCATCCAGAAGGTGCAATAGAGGCACCAAGTATTACTTATCGAGACGGCTATTATTACTTATTTGTCTCATTTGATAAATGTTGTAGTGGATTGGATAGTACGTATAAAGTTGCGGTTGGTCGTTCTTCCAACATAACAGGTCCATATGTAGATAAATTAGGTCGAGATATGTTATATGGTGGAGGTACTATTTTTGATAGTGGAAACGACAAATGGATTGGACCCGGACATCAAGATGTATACAATAATAATATTTTTGTACGACATGCATATGATGCGGACAGTAACGGTTTGCCACGATTGTTAATAAACGATTTGTATTGGGATAGTCAAGGTTGGCCGACATATTAAATAACAAGTATGGTCTTTTCCTTTATGGCTGTTTTAAAAATGTATATTAGGGAAAAATATTTGTAGTAAATCAGATCATGGAGGGTTAAAAATGTCAGATCATCAACAACTACCACAAGAAAAAGGATTAGACCATACTTTAGATCTGTTAAAAGAAGGCTATTATTTCATTATGAACCGTTCCAATAAATTTGATTCACGAATTTTTGAAACAAGACTGCTCGGTGAAAAAGCGATCTGTTTAGTTGGCGAACAGGAAGCAAAATTGTTTTACGATAATGAAAAGTTCCAGCGAAAAAATGCAGCACCTGGTCGAATCCAGAAAACACTCTTTGGTAAAGGTGGGGTACAGGGGCTGGATGATCTAGACCACCGTTACCGCAAAGCAATGTTCATGTCGCTCATGACGGACGATAAATTAGAAGAAATTCGCCAATTCATACGAGAAGAGTGGAAAAATCAATTATTTGACGCACAGAACGAAGTGAATGTATATGAAGCGGCGAAGTATGTACTGACAAGAGTGGCTTTACGATGGACGGGAGTCCCTTTTCAGAAGGAAGAAGCAGATCAATGGGTCGATGAGTTTAGTGATTTGTTCGAACATGCAGCAGATGTGGGACCGAAGCATTGGAAGGCAAGGAGATCTAGACAAAAGGCAGAAGAATGGCTGGAAGATCTCGTTCAACAGGTTCGCAAAGAAACGATAAATGTGGATCAAGACCGTGCCTTATATCAATTTTCTGTGCATAGAGATCCTAACGGCGAATTATTAAAACCTACTATCGTTGCGGTGGAGTTATTGAATTTACTAAGACCAATCGTTGCCATTGCTGTTTATATAGATTTTGCGTTTTTAGCGATGCATGATTATCCAGCTGAAGCCGAACGCATTCGTGAAGGTAATGGTCGCGAATTCATTCAGGAGGTACGTCGTTTTTATCCTTTCTTCCCTTTTACAGCTGCAAGGGTAAAACAAGACTTTACTTGGAATAATTACGAATTTAAAAAAGGGACACTTACATTGCTCGATTTATATGGTACCAATCATGACCCTGTTATCTGGGAAGAGCCAAATCGGTTTAAGTCAGAGCGTTTTCAGAACTGGCAAGGCACTCCATTTTCGTTCATTCCACAAGGGGGTGGTGAATTTGATATTGGTCACCGCTGTGCAGGCGAGTGGATTACGATCGACATCTTACATGAAACGGTAGACTTTTTCAGTAAGGAGATTTCATTCGATTTTCCTGAACAGGATTTCGATTACAGTATGAATGATATCCCTGCTTTGCCACAAAGCAATATCATCATTACCAACATCCAGATCAAACAATAAAAAAAGGAAGGTGTTAATGATGGGAGAGGAACGAAAAAATAAACAAGTAGAGCAAAAAGAAACGGTCGATAACAAGCAAAAAAGTGCTAACGATGAGAAGCGGCCAGAACTGTACAAGTTTAAGGAGCAACAACTAGTCGATGATATTCCACTAAGAGATTTGGAAATTGAAGAGAAGAATCTCAAAGATAAGAAGAATAGCCAAAGCACTTCACAATCAGAGGAAAAGTATAAAAGATAATAGTGATGAGTAAAAGAGGGTGCCCTAAAGTTTAGGAGACACCCTTTTTTGTATGAATTAGTACTATTTGGTTGGCTTAAAATTCTTCATATTCTGCTGGGTTCTGGTCGTTAATTCTGCCATCCGGTCTTGTTAGTTTCCCGATCATTTCCATATCTTCATAGTCTAATGCAAAGTCAAAGATAGAAATATTTTCGACCTGTCTGGTTGGTGAAGTAGATTTAGGAATCGTCACCGCACCGAGCTGATAATGCCAACGCAAAATGACTTGTGCGACAGACTTGTTATATTTATGTGCAACGAATTGAAGTGTTTCATTCTCCATCGTATGTTTAGCGCGATAGAGAGGACTCCACGATTCTGTGACAATACCATGCTCCACATGCCATTTTCGTTGCTCTTCCTGGTTAAAGAATGGATGTAACTCAATTTGATTGATGCTTGGGAGGACGCCTGTTTCTTTTTCTAACCTTTCAAGGTGTTCTGGTAAGAAGTTACTTACACCAATAGAGCGAATCAATCCCCATTTCTTTGCATCAATTAATGCTTGCCATGCTTCCACATAGTGATCCTGTTTCGGATTTGGCCAGTGAATTAAATATAAGTCAAAGTAATCTAAATTGGCACGGAATAATGATTCTTGAATCGCTTCTACAGCCTCATCATATTGGTGATAACGTCCAGGCAGTTTAGAGGCAACTTGTAGTTGTTCTCTTGAAATACCAGATCTGCGAATACCTTCGCCAACCGCACCTTCGTTTTCATAATTATATGCGGTATCTATTAACCTGTAGCCATTTGAAATCGCACTAGCAATAGCAGTGGACCCTTGATTTCCTTTCATGTTAGCTGTACCGAAGCCAATAACGGGAATTTCTAGACCATCATGCAATTTAACGGAAGGCACTACATTACTCATTAAACCACTCCTCATTTAAATAATTCATCCTACATAAGTATTACCACCAAATATCAAAGTCAACACATTAAAGAGACTTGATTTTTGGTATAATTTTGGATATGTTAATTATGGGGGTATTGGTATGAAAAGTAAATTATTAGGTATTATTGGATGGGTAGTTACTATTGGATTTGGGATAGGTGTTCTTGGTCTTGCAATATTTATTCTTTTTGCATTATTATCCGAAGATGAAGTGGCAAATGACGATGAGCCACAAGAGGAAACGACAGCAGAAGTGGATATGGAAGTTAGTGAAGCAGATATCGAGGAAGAAGTACAGGAAGTGAACACTGACAGTATTCAAAGTGAAGCTAATTTTAGGGATACTTTACATCATATGACACATCAAAAAATTCATGCTGAAGATAAATGGGGGGCTGTAGAAATCACGGATGAAAGAATAGACTTAATGCTCGAAACAGCAAAAAACTCTGATTTTACCCATCGTGATTTTTATATTGAGGCTTTAACAGCGTGGCAAAACGGTGATTTCAGTAATGCGGTAGAAGTGCATAATTATATTTGGGAACTAAAGAATGGAACCGTTGGCAGAGCATTACGATTGTATACCGAAGAGGAAGAACAACAGTATATAGAAAAATATTTTCGATAATTCGCATAGTGCGGATTATTTTTTTGTCTAGAAAATTAACTATGTGAATAAAAATCGATGCGCTGTCTAAACGACGTGTATTATGTTATCGCGGAAAACTCTTATTCTTCTTGTTAGATTTCCCGGTTATTTCAACTATACCGGGAAATCTTATAAATAGATTCCTCGTTTTCCTTGTAAATCATATATATTTTGTAAGTGAAAACAACCGTGTTATCTTTTGCTATCGTTGTAGAGCATGATCATAGCGAAGGCCGCCCCCCCTGAAAGGGAAGTGGGCAGCCGGCGGTGGTTAAGCTGTTCAAGTATTTCATAATGGATGCTAGAGAAAGATTCAAGGTACGACTATTTATTTTCAATTGAACAAAGGTGAACAAAAATGACCAAGATATTAATTATTGAAGATGAAGAAAGGATTGCAGAATTACAGCGGGACTATTTAGAATTAAGTGGTTTCGAGGTAGATATCGCAACAACTGGTAGCGAAGGTTTAACCTTGGCCAAGCAAGAATCTTATGCACTGATTTTACTAGATTTAATGTTGCCTGAAATTGATGAATTTAAGCTTTGTGAACAATTCAGAGAAACATTAGACATCCCGATTTTAATGGTAACCGCAAGAAAAGAAGATATCGATAAGATAAAAGGATTTAACCACTATATCGTCAAACCATCAGGTATTCACGAAAGAGCACCTTTTAGAAAAAATATGGGGCTTCGATGCGATCGGTGACAATTCCACGGTTATGATGCACATTCGTAAAATTCGGGAGAAGATTGAACGTAATCCATCACAACCGACTTTTATTGAAACGATCTGGGGTGTCGGTTATCATTTTAAAAAAGAGTAGAAAGCTGGTGAGAATATGTATTTAAAACGAATCACACTAGAGAAGGATAAAAATATTGATGATCGTTACCCTTTTTCTATCCCAGTAATAAAAAGGTTAGAGCAATTGGATATCACCAGTAATGTGACTTTTTTTGTCGGGGAGAATGGGTCAGGTAAATCAACATTACTAGAGGCTATTGCTGATAAATGTGGATTTAATACAGCTGGTGGCGGACGTAATAATTATTTTGAGGTACATGAAGCTCAATCAGCATTAGGGGATTATATTACATTGTCATGGATGCCGAAAGTAACAAACGGTTTCTTTTTGCGAGCAGAAACATTTCATCATTTTGCTACCCATATTGATTCTATCGATGAAGGTGACCTTGCCTATGGCGGCAAGTCGCTGCATCATCAATCACACGGTGAGTCTTTTCTATCATTGTTTCAAAATCGCTTTCATCAACAAGCGATTTATTTATTGGATGAGCCGGAAGCTGCATTGTCTCCCCAGCGACAACTTGCTTTCTTAAGGATATTGCATGATTTATCAGCAAATGGCGAAAGTCAATTTATTATCGCAACCCATTCGCCGATTTTGTTAGGGTATCCGGAGGCGACCATTTTTAGTTTTGATGATGATCGTATTCAGGAAGTTGCTTATGAGGATACGGATCATTATCAAATCACTCGTTATTTTTTACAACATCGGGAACGGTTTTTGCATGAGATTTTGGAGGACGAATAGTATAGAAGGAGCATACTCGACAAGTAGAAGAAAAGTCAAATTTAAAATTCTTTTTTCAGATGCAATAATAATGAGCAAAAGTATACCTTATTAGGGATTGTTTTCTTGAGCGGTTAGGTAGAAAATCGGAACAAAGGTCCATCCCTTTGTTCCGATTTAATTATTGTTTAAGCTTTTTTCCTGTAATCAAGAATGAAGATGCTCCGACTAGTAGCAATATCATACCTAATACTAACCAATTAAATGTATTAGTTGAAGTATCAGGAAGTTCATTACCAACATCAGTATCCTCGCCATCAACAGGATCTTCTCCGTCTACTGGATCTTCGCCATCAACAGGATCTCCACCGTCTACCGGATCCTCACCATCAACAGGATCTCCACCGTCTACCGGATCTTCGCTATCAACAGGATCTCCACCGTCTACCGGATCTTCGCCATCAACAGGATCTCCTCCTTCTACTGGATCCTCGCCATTGACAGGATCTTCTCCGTCTACCGGATCCTCACCATCAATAGGATCTTCTCCATCTGCTGGATCCTCATTATCTATCCCCTCTGGCCAATTAACTAGAAGTGTATCGGGCTCATTATTAGATCCAACCTTTTCCACCTTAATCCAGTTGATTGAGAAGGCGTTACCGCCACCGCCTCCGCGAATAGCGATATTACCAATCAGACCATCAGCAGGTTGTGCCCCGTCTAGTTTTATTTCCGTTGTTAAAGTATAGCTTCCCATATTTACCATTCCATTGTTGAAATACGCAGGTATATGCTCAGCCACTTCATTAGCAGAATACTGATAACTGTTTACCTCTGCTCCATCTGCACTAGTATAACCACCATTTGAGTTATCTTTTATCCAACGTACCCGAATAGAGTTAGTACCTTTTGCGGTATAGTTGAAACTTAAACGGTATGTTGCGTCTTTTTCAGGAGTGAAAGCCACTTTATCCTCCTCATCTGTTGTGGACCATGGCCACTGGGATGAATCGTTACCTAGTATGATATTTGCTCCAGACCAACTGTCTCCATCACTCGTATCATACACATAAACACCATCGATTTGTTTTTCTTCTTCCTCTGTAGCAGGTTCAATGTATTCATGGGTTGCAAGAAACTCTTCAGGGTATAGAATACCTAGCAATGCTTTTTTTGCATGTCCGTCATAGTCATACGGCATAGCAAATTCGCCACCCTTCCAGCCATCGCGTACATCTCTCACACCGGCGAGTTTCACTGTTTCGATAACCTTTGGATTATCCGTAGTATTAGCTGGACCTGCAGCATAATTGCGATAGATTTGGAACAATTCAGCATACTTCATACCCTGATTATTCTCATTCTCAGGAGTTAGTTCTCCAGGTGGTAAAGCAATGTCCATCTCAGTAACATGAACCTTGACACCTGGGAGTGTCGCAAACAGTTTAATGTTTTCCTCAATGTCTTGGACATTAGTGGAGAGGTTATAGTGCCCCTGCATACCGATAATTTCAATCAGAGGTTTGCCATTTGGTCGGACATCTGCATACTTTTCATTAATATCTTTTACCATCTTATAAACAACTTGAGCTTTGTCACGAGAATCAAGACCAAAATCGTTGTAGATCAATTTGACATCCCAACCATTGCTGTCAACAACTTCGGCTGCTTTCAAGAAAGCAAGCTCCACCCATTCCCAGTCTAGCGCCATGTACCAGCCTTCTCCTTTGGCTAAGGATGCTTTCCAATCGTCAGGGTATGGGGTTCCAATAGCTTCGTTGACAACATCGATACCTTCAATACGACTACCATAGTAGCCGAGTACATTCTCAATATGAGTATGGAGGTTTTCAAGAGCAGTTTCTCTGTCGAATTCACCAGTCTGATCGTATCTTGCCGGTGGCGCGTCCCACATCCACGTAGGTGTCTGAGAATGCCACGCGAGAGTATGTCCGTAAAAAAGCATATCTGGGTTTCTATCAGAATAGGTTTTCATCGCATTATCCGCACTGGTGTATGTAAAGGTCCCTTTTTCTTTTTGAGTATTCTCAGGCTTCATCTCATTACCAGGAGTATAGGAAGCATAATTGTAAAGCAATCCTTCCATCTCCCCTTTGCCGAAGATACCAAAGGAGAAGTAATCTTTATATTGATCTTTTAGAGCTGGGTAATTTTCGTAAGTTAATCCTGTGGGAGGTAAGTCGTTGCTAGTAGCCGCGTTAGTAGTTAAGATGCTGTTATTTGAGATGGATGCCATCAGTAGTATTGCCAGGAATAGTGACAAGGCTCGTCTAGATAAGGCTTTTTTAGCAACTGAAACGAGCTGTTTAAGAGATAAATTAATCTTCATAAATAGTTTTCCTCCTCTAAAAAGAATTTTCCCTCATTTTATTTTGATCGGTTTTCTCCATCTTCATTAATCGCACTAAGATTAAGCGCTTTCTTTTTTGGTAACTAAGAAAACATGTTTCATCCTCTCCTTTATATTTTTTAAAGTTTTGTTGCTTGTATACTTGTATACCACCTCGAGTAGGGGGTGTCAAGCGTTTTCTGATTTAATACAGCCACATCGGTATTTGCTTGCTCTCAATATCTTTGCAGAGGGTTTGTGTTAAGGCTAATAAAAGTTGTTGGAGTGAAAGAGTTTTGGTATTGGTAATTTAAATAATAGCGGAAAGCATGTAACAAGAAAAACCGGACAAGGTCCGGTTTTTTCACGCATGTGCTCGTTTAAAACTAATTGTTGCAATCGCGACAAAGACGACTGCGAATGCTAAGATAAATAAAATTTCTTCAAACACAGATACAGTTCTGCCAAAGACAGTAATATTTAAGCCCATTGTTTCTTGTACTGTTTGAGATAGACTATCTACGTCAATCATAATTTTCTTCATCACGTCGACACCGTATGTAACAGGATTCAATTTGACAATGACATCGAGCCAACCTGGCATATTACTGACAGGAAATAGTGCGCCAGATAAGAATATCATCGGCATAACAATAATTTGCACAATCAGTTGAAATCCTTGTGTCGATTTAATCATACTGGCAAATAACAAGCCAACACCTGATAATGCCGCACCAAGTAAGAACATAAACGGAATGACTTGAATCAGTGAAATAATGCTGTAGGATAATCCTAGAAAAGGAATAAGCAAAAACAAAATAACACCTTGAATGGTTGAAACCGTTGCTGCTCCTAACATTTTCCCAACAGCAATACTTACACGTGAAATTGGTGAAACCAAAATTTCTTTCATATAGCCATAGTTTTTATCCTCGATCACAGACATGGCGGAAAAGATCGCTGTCATTAATAACGTCATAGCGACAATGCCAGGGAATACAAATTCGACATAATTAAATCCGCTAGATTCTTCTCCAAAACCGCCAGACATCATGGTTTCCATTGTTCCACTTAAACCACCACCGAATATAAGCAGAAATAATATCGGCATCGAGAATGACCCAAGAAGTCGTGCTCGATCACGAAAAAACTTCGTTAAATCACGCTGCCAAATTGCTATGATACCTTCCATCAGAATTACCCCCTTATTCCTTAATTTTTCTTCCTGTAAAAGCTAAAAACACATCGTTTAATGTAGGTTTGCGAATATTTAATTTCGTAATCGGAATTTCTAAGGTTTTGATAAATGAAGAAATAAAGGCGTCACTACTTTCGACCTTGAGATGAATCGTATCATCCTCCACTTTCACTTCGACCGTTTCCATTTTGTCCTCAATTTCTCTTAATGCAGCATCATTATCTTCCGTAGACAATTCAATAATGTCACCACCAAGCTGGTCTGTCAGAGCGGTAGGAGAGTCGATCGCAATAATTTCGCCCTGGTCCATAATCGCCACTCGATCACTAATCTCAGCTTCATCTAAATAGTGTGTGGTGAGAAACATTGTAATACCTTCTTTTTCTTTAAGCTTTAAAATATATTCCCATAGGTGTGCTCTCGTGTTTGGATCCAGTCCAACAGTCGGCTCATCTAGAAAAAGCACTTTCGGATAATGAAGAAGTCCACGCGCAATCTCAAGACGGCGTTTCATCCCACCGGAGTATTCTTCCACACGCTGGTTTTGTTCATCAACCAAATCGACAATTTCTAGTACTTCCTGAATGCGCTGATCTCGTTTGTTTTTAGGCACATTATAAAAACGACAGTGTAATTTCAAGTTTTCGTTAGCTGTTAATTTTTCGTCTAATGTATTTTCTTGAAAAATGATGCCGATGCTTGCTCTAACTTCATCTTTTTGCTTTTTAGCATCGTAGTCATTGATGATAATCTCGCCGGAAGTTGGTTTTAGCATCGTACAAATCATATTGATTGTCGTACTTTTACCTGCACCATTAGGACCGAGAAAGCCAAAAATTTCGCCTTCTTTAACATCAAAGGTAATTCCTTTTACCGCATCTACTTTTTTATAGGTCTTGGTTAAATCCTTCACGGAAATGATAGAATTCAATATGTAACCTCCTTAACAACTAAGATAGTTATGATATAATAACTATTATCCACTGTATATTTAATGAAGTCAATCTATATGAGGGAGCGAAATAGATGGAAGAACGAGATACATTAACAAATGAATTGGTAGAACAGGCATTAACTGTATTACCAATATTGACAAAAAAGATGTTTGGTACATCTCCGATTACGAAAAAAGAAGGACTTCACCCATCCCACTTCCATGTGTTACACATTGTGGAAAACATGGGGCCAATTCAAATGGCAGAGATTGCTAAAAAATTAGATATTAACAAATCAAACTTAACTCCATTGATTCGAAAACTGATGGAGAAGGAGTTTATTATTAAAACGAAGGATGAAACAGATCGCCGGATCACATATATTCAAATGACGGAAAAAGGAAAACAGTTTTCAACTGAGAAAAAACAGATTCTTTACCAAGTAGTGCGAGAACGTTTTACCACATTAGCGGATCAAGATAAAGGAGCCTTAAAAGAAGCATTTATAACCATTAATGAGGTCCTGACATCATTAGAAAAATGAAAAAAATGTCGAAATTTTCCGGTTGTTCCAATAAAAAGTCCCCTTTTCGAAACAAATGCTTGTTATAATATGTATAAAGATGTCGAAAGGGGATTTTTGTGAAGATAGGTAAAGGTTTAAAAATAATGATAGCGCTTATCGCTATTTTATTATGCATAGATTTATTTGCTGGAAACTATTTTTATAACCTCGCGATCAAACGTGAACAAAAGACTTTTTTACAAGGAAATGAAGACTTAGAAGTATCCGCATCAGCGATGAACGTCTTTACCGAAGGCGGATGGCGAGACTGGGTGGCCAGTCAGAGTTTTGAAGGTTGGCAGCTGCAAACTTTTGATGATTTAACTTTAAAAGGATACTATTTACCGGCCACTACTGATACGAACAAAACAGTTATTTTTGGTCACGGTTATTTAGGAAAAGCCACAGATATGGGGTTATATGCGCAATACTATTATGAAGAGTTAGGCTATAATATCTTTCTTTTTGATATGAGAGGGCATGGAAAAAGTGAAGGAGAGTACTTTGGTTTTGGCTGGCATGATCGCCTGGATGTTTTGGATTGGACAGATCAAGTTATTGAGCGTGTAGGAACGAATGCAGAAATTGTTCTACATGGGTTATCGATGGGTGCAGGCACGATGCTGATGGCAAGTGGAGAAGAACTTCCTCCACAAGTACAAGCGGTCATCGCGGATAGTGGTTATACCAATGTATATGACCTTTTTCAATATCAAATGAACAGGATGTACAACATACCAGCATTTCCGGTATTACCTACAACGAGTATGGTCTCTAATATACGTGCCAATTACTCCTTTTACGAAGCTTCCGCTATTGATCAGGTTAAGAAGGCAGAGGTTCCGATTCTTTATTTTCATGGAAAAGAAGATACGTTTGTCCCAGCTAGAATGGCAAATGAACTCTATGAAGAGACTAATAGTCATGCAGAAATCTTTTTATATGATGATGCCGGGCATGGTGAAGCATACGCACTTCATAAGAAAAAATATCAAACTAAATTGTCTGATTTTTTAACAAGATTTATAGATAAGTAGCAGATAGGTGATGAACTCACCTATCTTTTTAATTAGGCCCTTAACTAAAATCGGTCCATTTTTTACCGGGAAAACCTCTCGTTCTATTTGATAGATTTCCCTGTAATTGTATTTTTATCGGGAAAATCAGCCTTTTCTCAGGCGCTTTTCCTGGTAAAACCACTTTCACGGGGAAATCTTAAAGTTTCATTTAGCAGTTTTCTGATTCGTCCTGTCCGTACTTTGAAAAAAGGGTCGTTCACTGTGCAAGGATAAAATGAAATAGCTAAAGATCTCAAGAGATATTGGTAATAAAGCCTTATAGGAGGATGATAAATAGTTTGTTATTATCAAAAATAGGGTATATTATTAATAAGTAATATTTTTGATATTAGATGGAAAATGGGGGAAATCGACATGAAAAAGAAATTATTGTTTGTCATTCTAGTATTGCTGTTATCGTTAGTAGTAATGGCGTGTACGCAAGATGGCAAAGATGTAAATGAAACAGAAGATCCAGAGAATGAAGTAGAAGAACCAGCAGAAGATGCATCTTCCGAGGAAGAAATACCTACACTTGATCAAGAACAAGCAAAAGAGGTGTTGAATGATTACCAAGAAAAATTTATGTCTGTCATAGAAAATACGGAGGATGACGGTACTTTAATAGATTATGATTCAAAAGAAGCACTGAAAGAAGAATTCATGACCGTTATGTCAGAGGATTTAGCCGACTCATTTGTGTCTCACTATTTCGAAGAGGAAAATGATAAGGTATATGTTGTTGCAACTGAGGCACCTGTGTGGTTTAAAGAAGATAGTGATTTTAGTTTTGAACAAGTGAATGATGTAGAATATGAGGTAACACAAGATCAATCAAACGAGTTAATCGGAAATGTAAGAATGACGTATGTGATTACATCAACAGATGATTCCTGGATTGTTAGTGAAGTAAGGTCTGAAGATTTAAACGGAGAGAACAATGAGAGTGAAGAAAGCGAAGAGCAAGTATCAGACGAAAACAATGCTGATGATAACCCGGAAACGGATACGAGTGAAATTACGGACACAATAGCAGAAGATTTAGTAAGAAATCACCTTAATATTTCACAGGATAGTGATCTCCATGTCGTAATGGACCACAAAGAGGATGGCGACTTTGTTGTTCAAGTGTATGAATTAGTTTCCAATGGTGAAACAAGTCATACTGCAACGGTTGGTTGGTATATCGTTGATCAAGAAGATGGGACAGTTGAAGAGAAGATGTAATCAAATGGGACAGCATATGTTGTCCCATTTTTACATATAGTACATATAAATAAAGCTTATAAATTTTAGTAACTCCCATCATTTAGAATATTCATATGGCCAGGATCACTGTGCAATATTAGTACTTAAATTAAAGAAAATCATTCCTCTTAATATTCGAAAAAACCGTTTCAAGCGAGCGATGAAAGGAAATTGCTTCTTGAATTTTATGCTCAAATAATTCCTTTTGTTCATGGGGATAGCGAACTAGATCCTCTTGAATATCTGCTAAGTTGTTAATTTGCAGGTTGAGTGATTCGAGCCAGCGATTAACGTAGGTTTTCATGAACTTCTTATACAAATCCTCACGAGCTTCGTATAAGTCTTTTCGCACACCTTTTTGAAAGACACGTTCGACTAAATTAAATTCCTGTAATCTGCGAACGGCATAGCTCATTGCTGTTTTACTTTTACCTAGGGCATCTTTCATTTGGTCTAAAGTCATGGGAGCTCCATTTAAATAAAGCGTAACAAATAATTGAGCTTCTGTTTTATTTAAAGAAAACATTTCAAGTGTTTTCGAAAACTCCGAAATGATTTGATTGTTTACTCTTTCTAAATTAGCATCAGCTTTTAGTGTCATAAAACTATGATAACTCCTTTCAACCCTCTTATTAATATCTTTACACTACATAAATAAAAAATCAATGTTAATACTAAATAAATGGTAAAGGCAAGGATTTCCATTTGTAAAGTTTAAACTTTACAAACGTAACAAACGGAAAAAAAAGTGTATAAAGCTTGAAATTCATAAGTAAAACCTTTAGCATAGTATAAGTGATGCATAAAATGACGGGAAAAGTCGAATACAAATTGAGGTGATATAGATTCATGTCTGTCATTAGTGTTAAGAATTTGTCGAAAATTTTCGGCAAGAAAACAAAAGAAGCTCTCTCATTATTAGATGAGGGATATGCAAAGGAAGAAATTTTAGAAAAAACAGGATGTACAGTCGGTGTAAACCGGGCGACGTTTGAAGTCGAAGAAGGCGAAGTATTCGTTATTATGGGGCTTTCTGGTAGTGGGAAGTCAACACTTGTACGTTTATTGAATCGCTTGATTGACCCTACGGAAGGTGATGTAGAAGTAGGTGGAGAAAATCTTGCGAAGGTAGGTAAAGAAACATTACGTAAAGTCCGTCGTGAAAAAATGAGCATGGTCTTCCAAAAATTCGGATTATTTCCTTTCCGTACTGTGTTAGAAAACACGGAGTTTGGACTGGAAATTCAAGGGATTAAAAAGGAAGAGCGTGCTGAAAAAGCTAAAGAAGCTTTAGAATTAGTAGGATTAGGAAGTTTTATTCACCAGTATCCCGATCAATTATCAGGTGGTATGCAACAACGTGTTGGTTTAGCTAGAGCCTTGGCAAATGATCCGGAAGTTCTACTTATGGATGAAGCTTTTTCTGCATTGGATCCATTAATTAGAAAAGATATGCAAGATGAGTTATTGGACCTTCAGCAAAAAATGAAGAAAACGATTATCTTCATTACCCATGATTTGGACGAAGCCTTACGGATCGGTGACCGAATTGCACTGATGAAGGATGGTTCCATTGTTCAAATCGGTACGCCGGAAGATATTTTAGTAAATCCGGCCAATGACTATGTGGAACGATTCGTTGAAGATGTTGATCGCTCCAAAGTATTAACAGCTAGTCATATTATGAAGCGACCTGAAACGGTTGATATAGAAAAACATGGTCCAAGAGTTGCGCTAGAAAGAATTCGTGAGCAAGGCTTGTCAAGCATTTATGTGGTGGATCGCTCTAGACAATTAAAGGGTTATGTCACAGCAGATGATGTTAAACAGGCTCGGGATAATGGAGAAAAAGATTTACACAGCATTCTACGTACAGATATGCCTACAGTTGGATTAGAAGCGGCTATTCATGAAATTTTTGAAATTATTCATGATGCGCCTGTACCTGTAGCTGTTGTGGAAGATGGCAAAATGAAAGGCATCATTGTACGAGGTGCAGTAATTGCAGCATTAGCAACTGGAAATGGGGTGATGGAAGATGCTTGATTTTATTCCCGAGATTCCAGTAGCACAGTGGATTAATACAGCTGTTGGTTGGATGAAAGATACATTTCAATTTATTTTTGATCCAATCAAACAAGATTTTGGTCAATTCGTTGAAACTACTGCAGACTGGTTAAATCAAATTCCAGCACTAATTGTAATATTAATCGTTGCTCTTATTGCTTTCTTTGTATCAGGTAAGAAATTTGGATTGGTAGCGTTCTCTATTATTGGTCTCTGGTTTGTCTATAATCAAGGCTTATGGGAAGAATTAATGTACACATTCACACTAGTTCTTTTTGCCAGTTTGATATCCATTATTATTGGTATTCCAGCTGGTATATGGATGTCGAAAAGTAAATGGGCCCAAGCGATTATTACGCCAATATTGGACTTTATGCAGACGATGCCTGCTTTCGTTTATTTGATTCCTGCCGTTGTATTCTTCGGAATTGGGATGGTACCAGGTATTTTCGCATCTGTTGTATTCGCAACACCACCTGTTGTCCGCTTTACCAATTTAGGTATTCGACAAGTATCCAATGAGTTAGTGGAAGCTGCTGACGCATTTGGCACAACAGGATCTCAAAAGCTGTTTAAAGTAGAATTACCGATGGCCAGAAAAACGATTATGGCAGGTGTAAACCAAACGGTAATGCTTGCGTTATCTATGGTTGTAATTGCATCAATGATTGGTGCACCAGGGCTTGGTGATAAAGTATTAACAGCTCTGCAACGTTCACAAGAAGGACCTGGGTTTGTAGCAGGTTTTGGTATTGTTATTTTAGCGATTATTATTGACAGAGTTTCTCAAAACTTAAATAAGGGCTAAGCTTAATAAGCTTTGCTAGATTAGTAGCACAAAGCTGGTTAGAAAATATGTCAAGACACTGTGAAGTTTTTAAAATTAAGGCGATAAACATTTCCAGTTTAGCCTGGGAATGTTTAAATATAACTTTTAAAAAAAGGGGAGGTTTATTCATGTTAAAAACATGGAAGTCTTTTGGATTAATGGCAGCATTAGCTTTAGTATTTGTACTTGCAGCTTGTGGTGCCGATGATGAAGGTGACGACGCTACAGGTGATGAAGGCAATGATGAAACCGCTGCAGTAGGTGAAGGTGAAGAAATTGAGTTAGTGTACGTAAATTGGGACACTGAAATTGCCTCAACACATGTTGTTGGAAAAGTCTTAGAAGATTTAGGGTATGATGTAACTCTTACATCTATTGAAAATGCAGCAATGTGGGAAGCAGTTGCAAATGGAGAAGCAGACGGTATGGTTGCAGCATGGTTACCAGGAACACATGAATCACAATATGAGGAATTTGGTGATCAAGTAGTACAACTAGGGCCAAACCTTGAGGGAGCACAAATTGGTCTTGTAGTACCATCCTACATGGATGTTGACTCTATTGCAGATCTTACAGATGAAGCAGATCAATCGATTACTGGTATTGAGCCAGGTGCCGGTGTGGTAAGTGCTACTGAAAAGGCTCTCGAAGAATATGAGAACTTAAGTGACTGGCAAGTGCAAACATCTTCAAGTGGTGCAATGACAACACAACTTGGAGAAGCAATTGCAAATGAAGAAGAAATCATTGTTACTGGTTGGTCTCCACACTGGAAATTCTCTGATTATGATTTGAAATATTTAGAAGATCCAGAAGGTGTTTTTGGTGAAGCAGAAACAATTGAAACAATGGTTCGTGAAGGACTAGAAGAAGATTTACCAAACGCATATAAAGTGTTAGATCAATTCGAGTGGGCAGAAGAAGACAGTAACTCTGTTATGCTTGAAATTAACAATGGCACAGATCCGGAAGACGCTGCAGCAGAGTGGGTAGAAGCTAATTCAGAAAAAGTTGCTGAGTGGACTGAAGGTGTAGAATAATTCATAGTTGAATTTGAAATCCTCCTCGCAGGAAGAAGCGAGGGGGATTTTTTGTTAAGCGGGCGCTCTGCGCTTTTCTTATCAGATAGTAAAGTATATAATACGCGGCATGATATTGTTTTTGTATCATAGGTGGACATTTTGAAATGATATGTAGACGGAAAGCATCGCTCCGGCTGCCCGCTTCCCTTTCCGTGGGGTTTTACCTTCAGCTAACTTTTCCAAGCAAAAACCGCTTGAAAAATTGGATCTTCAGGTAAAACCGTTTCCACAGGAGTTGAAAGCGGGCGGCCTCCGCTATGAAGCAGCTCTACAACGTAAGTGACAGCTAACTTTGAGGTTTTATACAATAAAAGACGTAATGTCCGTACGTTAAAAAAATGTAGAACGTTATTTAGCGCAGGCGCCCACTTCGACTCCTGTGGGATCAGCGTGATCTGAAGAT